>NZ_JAALCR010000011.1 GCF_011065895.1 Paludisphaera rhizosphaerae
GCCGTTGCGGCTTCACGCCAACCCTGATGAGACGCACTTGGAAGGAAGGGGACGCATCATGGGCGACCTCCGCGAACTCCTGCACAACCCCGGCCTGATGCAGACCCGCCGCCATTTCTTCTCGAGGTCCAGCCTGGGCCTGGGGGGAGCGGCGTTAGCGACGCTCCTGGGTGGGGCGGCCCCGCCCTCGCCGACGGCCTCGCCCGATGCGGCCCGAGGCGCGCTGGGCGGCCCACACTTCGCCCCCAAGGCGAAGAGGATCATCTATCTGTTCATGAGCGGCGGTCCGTCGCAGCTTGACCTGTTCGATCACAAACCGCTCCTCAACCGCATGAACGGCCAGAACCTGCCCGACTCGGTCCGGCAGGGGCAACGGCTCACGGGAATGTCCAGCAATCAGGCTTCGCTGCCACTGGCCGGATCGTTGTTCTCGTTCGCCCGCCGCGGTGAATCGGGGGCGTGGGTCAGCGACCTCCTGCCGCACACGGCGGGCGTGGCGGACGAGCTTTGCTTCATCCGGTCGCTCCACACCGAGGCGATCAACCACGACCCGGCCATCACGTTCTTCCAGACCGGCTCGCAGATCGCAGGCCGCCCTTCGATGGGTGCCTGGCTCAGCTACGGCCTGGGCTCCATGAACGAGAACCTGCCGACGTTCTGCGTCCTGATCAGCCGACGCCCCGTCGACCAGCCGCTCTATTCGCGGCTCTGGGGCAACGGCTTCCTGCCGTCCGTCCATCAGGGAGTCCAGTTCCGCGCGGGGGCTGAGCCGGTCCTGTATCTCGACAACCCGCCGGGGACGAGCGTCGAAGGCCGCCGGAAGATGCTCGACCGTCTCCGCGAGCTGCATCAACACGAGTACGACGCCAACCTCGACCCGGCCGTCGCCGCGCGGATCGCCCAGTACGAGATGGCCTACCGGATGCAGACGAGCGTCCCCGAGGCCGCGGGCCTCGAAGACGAGCCGGAACATATCTATGACCTTTACGGACCGGACGCCCGCAAGCCGGGAACGTTCGCGGCCAACTGCCTGCTCGCCCGCCGCCTGGCCGAACGCGGGGTCCGTTTCATCCAGCTTTATCACCCGGGCTGGGACCACCACGGCGGCCTTCCCGCCGGCATCCGTCAACTCACGAGGGAGACCGATCAGGGCTGCGCGGCGCTCATCCGCGACCTCAAGCAGCGCGGGATGCTGGACGACACCCTGGTCCTCTGGGGCGGCGAGTTCGGCCGCACCAATTACAGCCAGGGGAAGCTGACCGCGACCGACTACGGCCGCGACCATCACCCTCGCTGCTTCACCGCCTGGGCCGCCGGAGGCGGTGTGAAGCCCGGCGTGACCTTCGGCGAGACCGACGACTTCGGCTACAACATCGTCGCCGATCCGGTCCACGTCCACGACTTCCATGCCACGGTCCTGCACCTGCTCGGCATCGACCACGAGCGGCTGACGTACAAGTTTCAGGGCCGCTACTTCCGGCTGACCGACGTGGCCGGGAAGGTGGTGAAGGACATCCTTGCAGGATGACATCGCGCCGCGAGACGCCCCTCCCCCCCTCGTCGATGAGGGAGCACGGCGAGGCTCCCCCCTGGACTTCGTCGGCTCAAACCCCTAGATTTCGCTGCCTCTGACTCGACTCCTTTCCCATTCACGCTCGATGAGGTGGACCATGCGTCGGCGATCCGTACTCGCCCTGGGTTTGACGGGCTGCGTCCTCGGCGGCCGCACAACGCAGGCCCAGGACTTCCCGAAGGAGTCCGACCCTCGCGAAGGCATCCTCAAGGCCAAGACCTTCTTCGCCGGCCCGGCGAAAACGGAGCCGTTCGGCGCCGGATTGACGCTGCTGACCGGCCCCGGCGGGAGCATGCTCATCCTGAACGGCCAGGACGGCCCGCTGATGATCGACGCCGGCCTCGCCGACCGGGCCGACGAGATCCGCGCCGCCGCCGAGAAGGCTGCGGGCGGCCCGATCGCAGTCCTGATCAATACCCACTGGCACGGCGACCATACCGGTGGCAACCTCGCCTTCGCCCGCGCAGGGGCGAAGATCCTCGCCACGGCTGCCTGTAAGCAACGACTCTCCGAGGATCATCAGAACCCGCTTTTCCGGATGTCGTACCCGGCCAAGCCGCCCGAGGCTCGGCCCGGGCTGACGTTGAGCGTCGCCGAGATCCAGCACAACGGCGAGGAAATCCGGCTGGAGGCCGTCGCCCCGGCGCACACCGACGGCGACCTGATCGTCCATTTCCGCAAGGCGGACGTGATCCACGTCGGCGACCTCGTCAACAACGGGGCCTATCCCAACATCGACGCTTCCTGCGGCGGCTGGATCGGCGGCATGATCGCGGGGGTCGACCGGATTCTGCAACTCGCCGGGCCGAAGACCCGAATCGTCCCCGGCCACGGCCCGGTCGCGACCGTCGACGACGTCCGCGCATTTCGGGCCATGCTGGCGACCGTCAACGACCGCATCGCGCCGATGGTCGCCTCCAGTCGCCCCATCGACGAGATCCTGGCGGCCAAGCCGACCGCCGACTTCGACGCCAAATGGAGCGGCGGCCTTTTCAACGGTCCCATGTTCACGCGGATCGTCGTCGCGGGGCTCGTCGAAAAACACTCGCGCACATGACCGACCGTCGATGAACAACCAGGAGTCGATATGGACCTGCAACTGAAAGGCAAGCTCGCCCTCGTGACGGCCTCGACGGGGGGTATCGGCCAGGCGATCGCGAAGTCGCTGGCCGCCGAGGGGGCCCGGGTGATCGTCAACGGCCGGTCGTCGTCGACCGTTGAGAAGACCGTTGCGGCGATCCGAGCCGACGTCCCCGATGCAGACCTTGCACCGCTGGCCGCCGACGCCGCCACGGCCGAAGGATGTGAGGCGATCATCCGCGCCTTCCCCGCAGTCGACGTTCTCGTGAACAACCTGGGGATCTACGAGGCCGTCGGCTTCCTCGACGAGACCGACGAGGCCTGGCTGCGCTTGTTCGAGGTCAACATCCTCAGCGGCGTCCGCCTGGCACGCGCTTACCTCCCTGGCATGCTCAAAACGGGAAGCGGGCGGATCGTCTTCATCTCCAGCGAGTCGGCCGTCAGCCCGGCTCCCGAGATGGCCCACTACAGCGCGACCAAGACGATGCAACTGTCGATCTCGCGCAGCCTGGCCGAGATGACCAAGGGGACGGCGGTCACCGTCAACACCGTGCTGCCGGGTTCGACCAAGACGGAGGGGGTCGACAAGTTCGTCCAGGACCTCTTCCCCGACCTCTCGCCGGCCGACGCCGAACGTCGGTTCATGGCTGAGAACCGGCCGACCTCCCTGATCGCCCGGCTCATCGTCCCCGCCGAGATCGGCGACGCCGTTGCCTTCGTGTGCAGCCCCCGGGCCTCGGCGATCAATGGGGCGGCGATCCGCGTGGACGGCGGACTGGTGCGAAGCGTCGTCTGAAAATCGTCGACGACGATGGCACTGAATCTGCTAGTTGGACATGGATCACCGACGAAGGAACGGGATCACGCATCGAGGCGTCCCCCCGCGATGGAGTCGACACGATGCCGCAAGACGACGAACTCTGGTACAAGGACGCGGTCCTTTACGAGGCCCACGTCCGCGCCTTCTACGACAGCAACAACGACGGCATCGGCGACTTCCGCGGCCTGACGCTCAAGCTCCCGTACCTCCGCGACCTGGGAATCACGGCGATCTGGCTCTTGCCGTTCTACCCGTCGCCCCTGCGGGACGACGGCTACGATATCGCCGATTACACGTCGGTCAACAAGCAGTACGGCCGGCTCTCCGACTTCCGCGAGTTCCTCGACCGCGCCCATGATCTGGGACTGAAAGTCATCACCGAGCTGGTCCTCAATCACACGTCCGACCAGCATCCGTGGTTCCAGCGAGCGCGCAACGCACCGGCGGGAAGCCCCGAGCGCGACTTCTACGTCTGGAGCGACGACCCGCAGAAGTACTCGGACGCCCGCATCATCTTCAAGGATTTCGAGCTCTCCAACTGGACATGGGACCCAATCGCCGACGCCTATTACTGGCACCGGTTCTATTCCCACCAGCCCGATTTGAACTACGACAACCCGGCCGTCTGGGAAGCCGTCTTCCCGCTGCTCGATTTCTGGTTCAACATGGGCGTCGACGGTCTCCGGCTCGACGCCATCCCTTACCTCTACGAGCGCGAGGGGACCAACTGCGAGAATCTGCCGGAGACGCACGACTTCCTGAAGGCGCTTCGGAAACGGGTCGATGAGAAGTTCCCGACGCCGCCGCGGATGTTCCTCGCCGAGGCCAACCAGTGGCCCGAGGACGCCGTGGCTTACTTCGGCGACGGCGACGAATGCCACATGGCGTTCCACTTCCCCGTCATGCCTCGCCTCTACATGGCGCTCCACCAGGAAGACCGCCACCCGATCCTCGACATCCTCGCCCAGACGCCGGCCATTCCTGAGAACTGCCAGTGGTGCATGTTCCTGCGGAACCACGACGAGTTGACGCTCGAAATGGTCACCGACGAGGAACGCGACTCGATGTATCGAGCGTACGCCCACGACCCCGAAGCCCGAATCAACCTGGGCATCCGCCACCGGCTTGCGCCGCTGCTCAACAACGACCGGCGACGGATCGAGTTGATGACCGCCCTGCTCTTCTCGCTGCCGGGGACGCCCGTCCTCTATTACGGCGACGAGATCGGCATGGGGGACAACATCTACCTGGGCGACCGCAACGGCGTCCGCACGCCCATGCAGTGGTCGCCCGACCGCAACGCGGGATTCTCCGACTGCAACCCGCAGAAGCTGTATTTCCCGGTCGTCATTGACCCCGAGTACCACTACGAGGCCGTCAACGTCGAGGCCCAACAGCAGAACCCCAGTTCGCTCCTCTGGTGGGTCAAGCGGATGATCGCCCTACGCAAGCGGTACCGGGCGTTCGGCCGGGGGACGATCGAGTTCCTCCGTCCCGAGAATTCGCGAATCCTTGCGTTCATACGCAAGTATGATGACGAGTCGATTCTCGTAATCGCGAACCTCTCGCGGTTCATGCAGTTCGTCGACCTGGATCTCCGCGAGTTCCAGGGCTTCGCGCCTGAGGAATTGCAAGGCCACACCCTGATGCCGCCCGTGGAGGATCGGCCCTATCGGCTGACGCTCTCCCCCTACGGTTTCTTCTGGTTCCTGCTCAAGCCTCCCGAGGTCGGCGCCCAGACGACGGAGATTGAACCACTGAGGATGGCTCACCTCCCTGTCGTGACCGTCGCTCAGGACTGGCGTACCGAACTCACGAGCCTGGATTCCGAAAGACTCGACCCGCTACTCCCGGCCTTCCTGGAGCGGAGACGGCCCGCCGGCCTGCCGAAGGTCGTGGGGATGGACGTGACTCGGTCGTTCGCCGACCCGATGGGCTCCGGCGACATCCAGTGGCTGGTCGCCCGCGCCGACCTGGCCACGGGCGACGTCGAGGCGAACATCCTCCCCCTCACTCTTGTCCCCGAGCCGAGCCTCGTCCGTTTGCTGGACGTCAGTGCGACGACGATCCTGGCGAGGGTCGCCGGAGGCCAGTCGGGGATCGTCTGCGACGCCCTCGCCGATCCCGCCTGCGGCGCGGCGATGGTGCGGGCGATCCGCTCCGGCATGACGGCCCCGCTGGCGGACGGCGAACTGGTGGCCGTGCCGCTTCGCGGCCTGGCTGAACTGGACCTGGGCGAAACCGACCTCGTTCCCGCCCAGCTCATCCGCAGCGAGCGGTTCAACACGACGCTCATCTTCGACGAACGTCTGACGCTCAAGACGTTCCGCACCATCGACGCCGAGATCAACCCGGACTTCGAGATGAGGTCGTTCCTCGCCGCTCGTCAGGACTCGCTCATCGTGGCTCCGGTGCTGGGCTACCTGGAGTATCGCCGCGTCCATGGACCGCCGGTGACTCTGGCGGTTCTGAACCAGTACATCCCCAATCAGGGGAGCGCCTGGACGTTGACGCTCAATCAACTCAGCCAGTTCTACGAGCGGATCGCCGCCGGCCTCCACAAACGCGAGGTCGAGCCTCCTCCGCCCGACGAGACGAACGGAAACGGCAACGTATCAAGCGACGAGATGATCCTGGACGCTGCGATGGCTGGCTTCGACGTCCACGCTCGGAAGCTCGGCGCCCATACGGCCGCGATGCATCGAACCCTCGCCTCGGCCCGCATCGAGACCGACTTCAAGCCCGAGCCGTTCGGCCGGCTCTACCAGCGTTCGATCTATCAATCGATGCGGAACCTGACGCATCACGTCTTCACGCGACTCGCCGCTGAACGGAAGCATCTCCAGGACGCGACGGCCGCCGACGCCGAGCGTCTCCTGGGATTGCGCGAGACTCTGCTGGAACGCTTCCAGAAGGTTTCGAGCCGCGGCTACGGCGGATCTCGGATCCGGATCCACGGCGACTACGAACTGGATCAGATCCTCTATACCGGGTCGGACTTCGTCGTCTACGACTTCGAGGCCGACGCCGACGATTCCACGGGCGAACGCCGCGTGAAGCGGTCCCCTCTTCGCGACCTGGCCTCGATGATCCGCTCGTTCGACTACGCCGCGCATGCCGCGCTCTACGACCTGCACGATAAACAGACGCGACCGCCGGGGATGGTTCGTGAAGACGACCGCGAGGCTCTGGAGCCCTGGGCGCGTCGCTGGCGGGATCGCGTGTCCCAGCAATTCATCGACGCTTACCTGGAAAACCTCGACGCCCCCGGACTGCTGCCCGACGATCGGGCGGACCTCGATACGTTGCTCAGGATCTTCCTCCTGGAACGCGCGCTCGACGACGTCGGCCGAGACCTCGCCCGTCGCCCGGCCTGGGTGGGGATCCCGATCCGGGCCCTCCTCCGCGAGTTGGAGGGCGCGGAGGTCGCGGCTCCCTGAGCCGGTCTCAGGCCAGGATTTCCTTCACAACCCTCGCCGGCTCGACGCCCGTCAGGCGGACGTCGAGGCCCTGGTACTTGAACGAGAGCCGCGCATGATCCACGCCGCAGAGGGCGAGGATCGTGGCGTGGAGGTCGCGGACGTGGACGACGTTCTCGACCGCCTTGTAGCCGAGTTCGTCGGTCGCGCCATAGGTCACGCCGCCCTTGATTCCACCGCCGGCCATCCAGAGCGAGAAGCCCAGGATGTGATGATCGCGTCCCGTCCCCTGTCCCATAGGCGTGCGGCCGAACTCGCCTCCCCAGATGACCAGGGTGTCGTCCAGCATCCCGCGCTGCTCCAGGTCTTTCACCAGTGCGGCGCAGGGCTGGTCGACGTCCTTGGCGGCCAGGGTCATGCCGCGTTCGATGTCGCCGTGGTGGTCCCAGGCGCGGTGGTAGAGCTGGATCATGCGAACCCCGCGCTCGGCCAGGCGGCGGGCCATCAGGCAGTTGGAGGCGAAGCTGCCGTCGCCGGGGTTCTTGACCCCGTACATCTCCAGCGTCGATCGCGGCTCGCTGGCGAAATCGGTTAGCTCGGGGACGCTGGTCTGCATCCGGAAGGCCAGTTCGTACTGGGCGATCCGGGTCTGGATCTCCGGGTCAAGGCGGTCGGCCGAAAGCATCCCGTTGAGCCGGTTAATTTCAGCGATCGCCCCGCGCTGGGCGTCGACGTCGACCCCCGGCGGGTTGCTGATGTAGTGGACGGCGTCCCCCTTGGACTGGAACTGGATCCCCTGGAATTTGCTGGGGAGGAACCCGGCCGACCACTGCCGGGCCGAGACCGGTTGCAGGCCGGTCGCGCCGGCAGAGGTCAGGACGACGAAGCCCGGCAGGTCGTCGGTCTCGGCGCCAAGCCCGTAGAGGAGCCACGAGCCCATGCTCGGCCTCCCCTTGATGATCGACCCGCTGTTCATGAACGCGTGCGCCGGGTCGTGGTTGATCTGCTCGGTGGTCATCGAGCGGACGATGGCGATCCGGTCGGCGAGCGTGGCGATGTTCGGGAAGAGGTCGGAGATCTCCTGCCCGGACTGGCCGTATTTCTTGAATCCGCAGAACGGCCCTCGCGCGATGAGGGTCTTGTTCTGGAGTTGAGCAAGCTGCTGGCCCTTCGTGAACGACTCCGGGAAGGGTTTGCCGTGGAGTTCCTGGAGCCGCGGCTTGTAGTCGAGGCTCTCAAACTGCGACGGCCCGCCCGCCATGCAGAGGTGGATCACCCGTTTGGCTTTCACGGGCAGATGCGTGGGCCGGACGACGCCTCGCCAGCGAGCGTCGGGCTTCACTGCATCGACGCCCCCCGCGAACACGCGCGGGTCAAGCAACCCGGCCAGGGCCAGCGAGCCGATCCCGTAGGCCGAGTTCCGCAGAAAAACCCGCCTCTGAAGGTTTGTCCGCCAGGCGTCGAAATCATTGGGCGTGTTCATGGTTTCAATACCTGGTGATCGTCTCGTGGAGGTTCAGCAGGATGCGGCAGGTCATGGCCCAGGCAGCGGCCTCGACTGGATCGATCGCACCCGAGAGCGGCGCCTGGCCGACGTGCAGCAGCTTCTCGGCCTCGTCGCGGTGGTCGCGGTAGAACGTTCGGCGGCCCGCCAGGTATTCGAGGAGCGATGCACGTTCGGCCGGCTCGATTGGACGGACGAGCGCCCGATGGAAAAGGCGATCGAGGCGGGCGGCGTCGTCGGTCGAGCCCTCGTTGCCGAGAAGCTCGACGGCCAGCGAGCGAGCCGCCTCGACGAACGTCGGGTCGTTTAGCAGAGTGAGCGCCTGCTGGGGCGTGTTGGCGACGGTCCGCGAGGCGGTGCATTCTTCTCGCGCGGGGGCGTCGAAGTTCGCCAGCATCGGTTGCAGGAACGTCCGCTGCCAGTGCGAATAGAGGCCGCGGCGATACTGCAGCGGTCCCGGGCTGGCTTTGTAGTCGCGGTCCGGGAACTGGAGGTTGGCGTAATAACCGGCCGGCTGATACGGGAACGCGCTGGGGCCGCCGAGGTCGAGGTTGATGAGCCCGGCGATGCTCAACGCGTTGTCACGGACGAACTCCGCCTCCAGGCGCCTCGGCGACAGGAAGGCAACGAGGCGGTTGCCGGGGTCGGCGTCCTTCAGCTCGGGGCGGGTCCGCGAGTCCTGCCGATAGGCGGACGACGTGACCATCAGCCGGACCATTCGTTTGACGTCCCAGCCCGACTCGCGGAATTCGACGGCCAGCCAGTCGAGCAACTCGGGATGCGTCGGCCATTCGCCCTGCGCGCCGACGTCTTCCATGACGCCGCTGATCCCGACGCCGAAGATCTGCTTCCAGAGCCGATTCACGAACACGCGGGCTGTGAGCGGGTTCTCCTCGGCGGTGATCCAGCGAGCCAGGTCGAGCCGGTTGAGCCGGCGGCCCGTGGCGACGGTGGCGTGCGGGAGGAACCGAGGCACCTCGGGCTCGACGATCTCGCCGGTTCGGTTCAGCCAATCGCCCCGGGGTAAGACGCGGGTCTCCATCGGCGGCATGGCGCGGACGATCGTGCAGAAGGCGCGACCGTCGCGGCAGGACTGGATCTCGCGGCCGAGGTCGCGGACGCGAGCCCAGGTCTCGGCGTCGGCCCCTATGCTACGGTGGTAGACGCCGCGCAGGATCGCAGCGCGGTCCGACACGCATTCGTCGCAGCAGGCGGTGATCGCGGCTTGGGCGTCAGCGGACAGATCGCCGAGGGCCTTGCCGTCCTCACCGACGCCGAACGGCGAGAGCGAGACGCGGACGCGGACGGCTTGCGGACTCTTCACCTCTACGACCAGCTTCTGGGCGTCCTTCAACTCGAGGGGCGTCTCCAGGCACCAGACGGCGGTCTGCGTCTTCTCGGCGTCGTCCTTCGAAGTCCGCCAGCCGCTCAGGATTCCCGGGATCTCGTCGCCGTTGAAGTAGCGAGGCGTCTTGTGGTCGGCGTCGGCGAGATAGAAGCTCAACCCCTTCGCCTTCTCCCCACCCCCTTCAACCTTCGCGCTCAGGGCCACGGCCGCGGTTTCGGCTCCTTCGCGGACGATCTTGCCGCCATGGTGGGAGTCGGGGATCAACTCAACGCGGATGCGAGAGACCCAGCCAGCTCCCGAGGCGGATTCGAACCGGAAGGCCGGCTCTTTCGCGGCGGCTTTGCCCTGGGTTTTGGGTCGGGCGGCGGCTTGCTTCGGGTCCATCTTCGCGGAGTCGATGACCAGCAGACTGCCGTCGGGAAGGGCCTCGACCTTTTCCTCATCCTCGGCCTGGGGTTTCAGATTGAGCCAGCCCGTCTCGGACGATTCCAGGAACTCGCGAGCGCGATCGACCCAACCGGTGATGGCCGCATCGTCGGAGTTCCGGGAGACGACCTTCCGGAGTTCCTCCGCCAGGCGCTTCTGGCGTTCCTTGAGGTAAGAGTTCTCGACCTCGACCTCGGGCGGGAAGGGATGGTCGTTGCTCCAGCCCTTCAATTCGGGGTTGGGCGTGTAGTCGTAATCGTTGTAGACGCCCCACTGCTTCACGTCGGCGAAGAAGGCGGAAAGCGTGTAGAAGTCGCGTTGGGTGATCGGGTCGTACTTGTGGTCGTGGCACTCGGCGCAGCCGAAGGTCGAGCCGAGGAACGTCTGGCCGACGGTCCGCACGCGATCGGCCGCGTACTTGGCGAGGTACTCGCCGGGCTGGGCTCCCCCCTCGCGGGTCATCATGTTGAGGCGGTTGAAGCAGGTGGCGACGAGTTGCTCGGGCGTTGGGTTGGGCAGCAGGTCGCCGGCGAGTTGCTCGGTGACGAAGACGTCGAACGGCTTGTTGGCGTTGAAGGCGTTCACGACGTAGTCGCGATAGGGAAACACGCGCTGGCCCTGGTCGCCGTGATAGCCGACGCTGTCCGTGAATCGCGCCATGTCAAGCCAGGGAACCGCCATCCGCTCGCCGTAGTGCGGGGATTCGAGCAGCCGGTCGACGAGCTTCTCGTACGCTTCCGGATCGGTGGATTCCTCGAACGCGCGGGCCTCCTCGGCCGTGGGCGGCAGCCCAAGAAGATCCAGGTAAAGACGCCGGACGAGCCGGCGCTTCGGGGCCTCGGGAGATGGTTCGATCCCCTTCGCCGCCAGCGCCGCGAGCAGGAAGGCGTCGACAGGGTTCCGGACCCATTCCTGGCGATGGACGCTCGGTGCGGGGCGACGGACCGGCGGGACGTAAGCCCAGTGGGCCTGGTATTCGGCCCCCTGGGCGATCCAGTCCTGAAGGATCTTCTTCTGGGCGGTGGAGAGCGTCTTGTGGGCCTCGGCGGGCGGCATCGCGTCCTCGTCCGTGCTGAGGATCCGGACGACCAACTCGCTATCGTCGGGCTTCCCCGGAACGACCGCTCCGTGCTTGAGGGCGGATTCGCGCTCGTCGAGCCTCAGTTGAGCCTTGCGCTGGTTCTTGTCCGGCCCGTGGCAAAAGTAGCAGTTCTCAGAGAGGATCGGCCGGACGTCGCGATTGAATTCGATTCGGGGCGGCTCATCGGCGCGGGTAAGACCGGAAACCGAAAGCGACAGGCAGGCGGCGGAAATCCCGGTCAGGAGGCAGAGACGCACGGGCGGGCCCTCCGCGGTCGATCATTGGGGTTCGGCACGACGCGATTCCCGCGTGTGGAATCGAAGGCTTCAAGCATGCGTTTGGGAAGACCCTGAATATACCCGATCCATGGCCGAGAGAAACAGATTCAAGGCGTCCCCTGATGAGCCGGAGGATCGGGAACCGCGAAGACCCCTCGGCTACTTCGTCAGCTTCGACACGAACCACCCTTTCCCCAGGTTGACGATCGGCGAGACGACTCCGTCCGAGTTGTGGAGCGATACGAAGCCGTCGACGGAGTAACGCTCGCCGTCGCCGCAGAGGTCGAAGGCCACCTGATCGCCGTCGGACGCCGGTTCCATCCGGAGCAACTCGACCTGGGCCCGATGGACGACAAACGCCCCCCCGTCCGGGAGTTGGATGGGTTGGCCTTCGACGAATTCGTAGAACGCCTCGTCGGAGGAGAAGACAGGCTCATGCTTCGGAGCGACGGGCCACGGCGACAGACTGACCGTCAGATAGCAGACGGAAAGCAGAACCAGCACACACAACAGGAAGAAGGGGGGCCGGCTCCTCATCACAGGAGTCCTCACTCCAACGGTCCGCCTGTCTTACATTCGTCTTACCGTCTTTCTCATCATAGCAGGGTTCAAGTCGGAGAAAGCCATGCTGATCGGGTTGCTCCATGCAGACCGTTCGAAATGCCAGGGGCCGTCGGTACAACACCGACGGCCCCTGGCTGACTCGGTCACGCCTTGGTCGGCGTGAAGGTGAAATTCTTGCCGTCGTAGTCGATTTCGACGACGTCGGCCGGGTTGACGCGCTGGTCGAGCAGGGCTTTCGCCAGTGGGTTGGCCAGGCGCTGCTGGATCACGCGCTTGAGCGGGCGGGCACCGTAGGTTGGGTCGAAGCCCTCCTCGGCCAGCCGCTCGCGGGCCTTGTCGGTGATCCGGATCGAGAGGTTCGCCTCGGCCAGTTGCTTCTCCAGCCGCTTGAGCTGGATGCCGACGATCTGGCCCAGTTCCTTCCGTCCCAGAGGGTGGAAGATGATCGTCTCGTCGATTCGGTTGAGGAACTCGGGCAGGAACTCGCGCCGGAGGACTTCCTGGACCTGGTTCCGCATCGTCGATTCGTCGGCCCCCTTGGCGGAGAGGTCGGCGATGACGTGGCTCCCCAGGTTCGAGGTCATGATGATGACCGTGTTCCGGAAGTCGACCGTGCGGCCCTGACCGTCGGTCAGGCGACCGTCGTCAAGCACCTGCAAGAGCACGTTGAAGACGTCGCGGTGGGCCTTCTCGACCTCGTCGAGCAAGACCACCGAGTACGGCCGCCGCCGGACGGCCTCGGTGAGCCGACCGCCTTCCTCGTAGCCAACGTACCCCGGAGGAGCGCCGATCAGCCGGGCGACGTTGTGCCGCTCGCCGTACTCGCTCATGTCGATGCGAACCATCGCGGCCTCGCTGTCGAACAGGAACTCGGCGAGGGCCTTGGCCAGCTCCGTCTTGCCGACGCCCGTGGGGCCCAGGAAGAGGAACGAGCCAATCGGCCGGTTCGGATCCTGGAGCCCCGCGCGGCTGCGGCGGACGGCGTCGGCCACGGCGCGCACGGCGTCGTCCTGGTCGACCATCCGGAGGTGGATCTGGTCCTCCAGCTTCAAGAGCTTCTCGCGCTCGGTGGCCAGCATCCGCGAGACCGGCACGCCGGTCCACTGGCTGACGACCTCGGCGATCTCCTCGGAGTCGACCTCGCGCTTGAGGAGTTGGCGGCCCTTCTCCTTCGGCTGCTCGTCGGCGGCCGGCTCGGCCTCGGCGATCCGCTTCTCCAGGGCCTTGCGCTCAGAGTCGAGCGCGGCGAGCTTCTGGTAGCTGGCCTCGTCGGGACGTTCGCCGTGCTGCTGCTTCTGGCGGATGTCGTCCATGAGCCGGCTGAACTCGGACTTCACCAATTCCAGGTGCTCGCGGACCTTCTGCACGTCTCCCAGCCCGGACTTCTCCATCTCCCACTGGCGACGGAGATCCTGGAGCTGCTTCTCAACCTGCTCAATGTCGGCCTCGACCTCGGCGAGCCGTTCGAGGGCGTGCTCCTCCTCCTCCTTCTGGAGCATCCGCTGCGCGAGCTGAAGCTGCAACAGCCGACGCTGAAGAACGTCGATCTCGGTGGGGACGGACTGCAACTCCATCGAGAGCCGGCTGGCGGCCTCGTCGACGAGGTCGATGGCCTTGTCGGGGAGGAAGCGGTCGGTGATGTACCGCGACGCCAGCTTGGCGGCCGAGACCAGGGCGGAGTCCTTGATCTTGACCTTGTGGTGAACCTCGTACCGCTCCTTGATGCCGCGGAGGATCGCGATCGTGTCGTCGATCGAGGGCTCGCCGACGAAGACCGGCTGGAACCGCCGCTCCAGGGCGGGGTCCTTCTCGATGTGCTCGCGGTACTCGTCAAGCGTCGTGGCGCCGATGCAGCGCAGCTCGCCACGGGCCAGCGCCGGCTTGAGCAGGTTGGCGGCGTCCATCGCGCCGTCCCCCTTGCCCGCGCCGACGACCAGGTGCAGCTCGTCGATGAACAGGATGATCCGGCCTTCGGACTCGCTGACTTCCTTGAGGACCGCCTTGAGCCGCTCCTCGAACTCGCCGCGGTACTTGGCGCCGGCGACGAGCGCGCCCATGTCGAGCGCGATGAGCTTGCGATTCTGGAGGCTCTCGGGGACGTCGCCGGAGACGATGCGCTGGGCGAGGCCCTCGGCGATGGCCGTCTTGCCAACGCCCGGCTCGCCGATCAGCACCGGGTTGTTCTTGGTGCGACGGCTGAGCACCTGGACGACCCGGCGGATCTCCGAATCGCGGCCGATGACCGGATCCATCTTCCCCTTACGGACGGCTTCGACGAGGTCGCGGCCGTAGCGCTCCAGGGCCTGGTACTTGTCGTCGGGGTTCTGGTCGGTGACCGTCTGGCCGCCTCGGACCTTCTGCAAAGCCTTGAGGATCTCGGGCGCGGAGACGCCCAGCGAATCCAGCAGAGCCTGGGTCTTGCTCTTGACCTTGGCCAGGCCCAGCAAGAGGTGCTCGACCGAGACGTACTGGTCCTTCATCCGGTCGGCTTCGGCCTGCGCGGACTCCAGCACGGCCGCCAGGTCGGGGCCGATGGAGATCTCGCCGCCCGTGACGCGCGGCAGGGCGTCGAGCCCGGACTGCGCGGCCTTCAACACCTGCGCCGGGTTGACGCCAAGCTGCGTGAAGAGAGCCCGAACGACCTGCTGATTAGGATCGAGCAACGCAGCGAGCAGGTGCATGGGCTCCAGCCGCTGATGGCTGCGCTCACTGGCCAAGGCCTGGGCCGCTTGAAGGGCCTCCTGGCTCTTCAGCGTGAGTTTATCGAATCGAAAAGCCATAACATCCCCCCCTTACATATTGGGTGCCATGGCCACGCTTGCGTGGCCATGAACTGGCGAGGACGGCGGAAACGAATGTCGCCGATCGCATGGCCACGCGAGCGTGGCCATGGCACCCAATCCCGTCCCTTGGAGGGCCTTGGGTAAACGCTCTCACCTTTTCATCTATCCTACGCACCTATGCGACACCTGGTTCGCGGGAAAACGTCAAGGGGCGGTCGATTTCAATTCATCGACCCGCGCGTGAGAACGGGACGAGGCCGGCGACGGGGTCGCAGCCTCGTCCCGTAATCGTGGGGACGGTTACCGAGGGCCGGTACTTACTTGCCCTCTTCGAACTCCACGTCGATCACGTCGTCGGGCTTGGAGCCGCCAGAGGACGCCTCCGAAGGTCCGCCGGCCGAGGGGCCGCCAGGACCGCCCGCGCCGGCGCCGGCCGCGGCGTAAAGGTGCTCGGACATCGCCTGAGCCGCGCGAGAGAGTTCATCGACGGCCCGGTTGATGGCCGCCGCGTCGTCCCCCTTCTTGGCCTCGTTGACCTTCTCGATGGCCGCCTGGAGGGCCGAGCGGTCCGCCTCGCCGAGCTTGTCCTTGTTCTCCTCGAGAAGCTTCTCGAGCGAGTAGACGCGCTGTTCGGCGGCGTTGCGGGCTTCGGCCAGCTCACGGCGCTTCTTGTCGTCGGCGGCGTGCGACTCGGCGTCGCGGTTCATCCGCTCGATCTCCTCCTTGGACAGGCCGCCGGAGGACTCGATGCGGATGGTGTGCTCCTTGCCAGTCGCCTTGTCACGGGCGGTGACGTTGAGCAAACCGTTGGCGTCGATGTTGAACGTGACCTCGATCTGGGGGGTGCCCATCCGCGCCGGGGGGATCCCTTCGAGATTGAACTCGCCGAGCGGCCGGTTGTCCTGAGCCATCGGCCGCTCACCCTGGAAGACCTTGATCGTCACGGCCGACTGGTTGTCCTCGGCGGTCGTGAAGGTCTCCTTCTTCTCGGTCGGGATCGTGGTGTTGCGGGGGACCAGGACGGTCATGACGCCCCCCTTGGTCTCCAGCCCCAGCGACAGCGGGGTGACGTCCAGGAGCAGGACTTCCTTCACGTCGCCCGTGAGGACGGCGCCCTGGATAGCCGCACCGATGGCGACGACCTCGTCCGGGTTGACGCCCTTGTGGGGGTCTTTGCCGAAGATGTCCTTGACGATCTGCTGGACCCGCGGCATGCGGGTGGAACCGCCGACCATCACGATCTCGTCGATCTGACCCGGCTTCAGCTTGGCGTCGTCCAGCGCCTTCAGGACGGGGCCGCGGCAACGCTCGAAGAGGTTGTCGGTCAGCTTCTCGAACTGGGCGCGGGTGATCGTCATCGTCAGGTGCTTGGGCCCCGACGCGTCGGCCGTGATGAACGGCAGGTTGATGTCGGCCTGGGTCTGGAAGGAGAGGTCCTTCTTGGCCTTCTCGGCAGCCTCCTTGAGGCGCTGAAGGGCCATGGCGTCCTTCCGCAGGTCGATCCCCTGCTCCTTCTTGAAGTCGTCGGCGATGTAGTTGATGAGGGCCTCGTCCCAGTCGTCGCCGCCCAGGTGGGTGTCGCCGTTGGTGGAGAGGACCTCGAAGACGCCGTCGGCCACGTCGAGGATCGAGATGTCGAACGTACCGCCGCCCAGGTCGAAGACCGCGATCTTCTCGTTCTTCTTCTTTTCGAGCCCGTACGCCAGCGCGGCGGCCGTCGGCTCGTTGATGATCCGCGCGACTTCCAGGCCGGCGATCTGGCCGGCGTCCTTGGTCGCCTGCCGCTGGCTGTCGTTGAAGTAGGCGGGGACCGTGATGACGGCCTTCTTGACCTTGTGGCCGAGGTAGCTCTCAGCCGCTTCCTTCAACTTGCGCAGGATGAGCGCGGAGATCTCCGGGGGCGTGTAGTCCTTGTTGTTGACGTGGACCTTCACGAAGTCGGACGACCCACCCACGACCTTGTAGGGGACCATCTTCTCTTCACCGCCGACCTCCTCGTGGCGACGGCCCATGAACCGCTTGATCGAATAGATCGTCCCGGCCGGGTTGGTGATCGCCTGGCGCTTGGCCGGGTCGCCGACGAGGATCTCCCCCTTCGACGAGAACGCGACCACCGAGGGGGTCAGGCGACTCCCTTCCTGGTTGGGGATGACGGTGACGTCGCCGCCTTCCATGACCGCAACCACGCTGTTGGTCGTCCCCAGGTCGATGCCGATGATCTTCTCACCTTCCGCCACGTCCGATCTCCCTTCTTCCACGTTGAGCGGTGACGAGGAAACCCGCGCGCCACAAGGTTGCGCGAAGCGACCAGACCGGGAACGATGCAACCGTTCCGAATCGGATTCGCCGGCCCACGGCCGTTCTTCAAGAGATCCACCCACACTCAACCGACGTCGAGAATGGAAAAGCAAGCGTTGTGCCAGACGCTTTTTTTCTCCAGCACCACGACGTAACCCCAAATACACAGGCTTGTTATAAATCCATGTGAACCTCAATGCCAGTTCCGACCCGGACAAATCGACTGCCGATATGACACTCGCCTCAAAACGCCTTCGGCACAGATGCCATTTTGACAGCACCTCAGGGGCGGCCGACTCTCGGGAGAAGGACCGGGCGGCTCCCCTTCCGGGGAATCCGCCAGGCCGCGAGAAACCCACTTCATCGCCCGGGGAAAAACCTTGACAGGGTCTCACCTTTCATTTAAGACCTTATTCACGTGAATGTTGCGTCCACCCGGCCGCGACGCCGAGCGTCCTCTGGACGTTCTCTCCTCGGGGCATGAGAGGGGCTCTCCTCCTCGGGGACTGCCTCTTCCATTCGGATCGATCGTCTCTCAGAGTCAACCGATGGCCCGCAAGTCTCCCACGCCCGCCCGACCTGCATCCTCAGCCGCCGGCGCGGCGGAGTCCCCGGACGCCAAGAAAGCCCCCACGCTGAGCTCGCTTCGGAGCGAGATCGACCGGATCGACAAGGAGTTGGTGTCGATCCTGAACCGTCGGGCCGAGATCGCCGTTCAGATCGGTAAAGTGAAGAGCTCCAACGGCATGGAGGTCTTCTCCGCGGCCCGCGAAGAAGAGGTTCTGGCGAAGGTTCTAGGAGCCAGCCACGGACCGCTCCCCGCCGATACGCTCCGGCTGATCTTCCGCGAGCTGATGAGCGGCACCCGAGCCCTCCAGCGGACGCTCCGCGTGGCCTGCCTGGGTCCGAAGTACAGCTACAGCCACCTGGCCTCGGTCGCCAAATTCGGCGAGGCCGTGGAACACGTCCCGCTCGGCTCGATCGCCGCGGTCTTCGAGGAGTTGAACCGCCGGCACGTCCAGTTCGGCATCGTTCCGCTGGAGAACTCCACCGACGGTCGGATCGCCGACACGCTGGACATGTTCACCAAACTCCCCAACCTCAAGATCCGCGCTGAGGTCCGCCTGCGGATCCACCACTGCCTCCTCGGCCGTTGCGAGTGGAGCCAGGTCCGTCGGGTCTACTCCAAGAGCCAGGCCCTCTCACAGTGCCGCAACTGGCTGGGCAAGAATCTGCCGCAGGCGGCCAAGATCGAGGTCGTCTCGACGGCCGCCGCCGCTGAGCTTGCCCAGCGCGAGGAGTTCGCCGCCGCCGTGGCGAGCCGGCCGGCCGCCCAGGCCTACAAGCTCAACCTGCTGGCCGAGAACATCGAGGACCAGGTCAACAACGTCACGCGGTTCGCCGTCATCGCCGAGACGCCCGAAGCCCGCACCGGCCGCGACAAGACGACCCTCATGGCCCGCATCCCTAACGATCCGGGCTCGCTCGCCAAGGTAATCGCCCCGCTCGAGAAGCTGGGCGTGAACATGACCTGGATCGAGTCGTTCCCCATCCCCGGATCCGCCGGCGACAAGAACCCCGCCTACCTCTTCTTCCTCGACATCGAGGGCCATATCGACGATCCCCTCGTCCAGAAGGCCATCGATTCCATCAAGCGTCGCTGCGAGCGCCTGGACGTCCTGGGCTCCTACCCCCGCAGCGAGGTCGTCGAGAGCTGACCAGCCGCCGTTGCCCCGCTCGACCTTCGAGGGGTATCCTGGCGTCTGGGAGAGCGACTGAAGACGAATCGCGTTGCGAAAGGACCGAGTGGGATGGCCGACCTGGCTTGCGTGAACGGCGAACTCATGGCCCCCGAACAGGCGACGGTGCCGATCTACGACCGCGGATTTCTGTTCGGCGACTCCGTTTATGAGGTCTGTCGGATCTACGACGGCCGCTGCTGGCTGGAAGCCGACCACCTGGTGAGGCTCAAGCGGAGCCTCAAGGAACTGGAATTCCCCCCCTACGACCTCGACCGCCTCGTGGCGCGGATCTACCGGACGATCCGGGCGAGCTACGTCAAGGAGGGGCTGGTCTACGTGCAGGTCACGCGCGGAGTCGCCCCCCGCACGCACGCCTTCCCGAACCCGCCGGTCGAGCCGACCGAGGTCATCATCGTCCGTCCTTACGACGACGCCTCATCGGCCGCCCTTCGCGAGACCGGCGTCCCCGTCGTCACCCGGCCGGACATCCGCTGGAAGCGCTGCGACATCAAAACGACCAACCTGCTGGGGAACGTCCTGGCCAACGAATCGGCCCATCGCGAGGGCGCCTATGAGGCCGTCCTGATCGACGCCGACGGCAAGGTCACGGAAGCGACCCACACGTCGCTGCTGTGGGTCCGCGACGGCCGGATCGAGGGGACTCCCGAAGGGCCCGAGATCCTCATCGGCATGACCCGTCACCTGACCCAGCGGCTGGCGAAGAAGGTCGGGATCCCGTTCGTCGAGGCTCAGGTCACGCTTCCCGAACTGCTCGCCGCCGACGAGGCGTTCCTGGTGGGAACCTCGACCGAGGTCATGCCCGTCGCCACGGTTGACGGCAAGTCGATCGGCGCTGGCAAGCCCGGCCCGATCACCCGCCGGCTCCAGCAGGCGTACAAGGACGAACTCGCCGCCTGGCTGGCCGAGGGAGCCTCGTACGAATCGAAGAAAGCCCCCGCGAGCGTCTCATGACGTCGCCCGAGCCGTTCGATCCCGACGACCCGTTCGCCGTCCACTTCCATCGCGAGCCGATGGGAACCGTCGGCGTCGGGGTCGTCGTTCTCTCGAACGCCCCGATCGACCCCGAGGCGTCGTCCATTTGGGATGAGAGTCTCTCCTGGCTGCGGTCGCAGGGCCGACCGGTCGACGTGGTTTTTCAGGCCGTCGATCCAACCCGGCCGCAGCTCGGCGTTCTCATCCGAGAGGCGCTCATCGCGCTGCCGCACCCGATCATCGCCCTCGCGGCCTCGGCGACTCCCCCGTCGCAGACCCATTGGGCTCCCCTGCTGAAGGCGCTCGACCAGGCCGACCACGTCGTCGGCGGTCGGCCGGCAGGAGGGGGAACGGCGGTGGCGCGGAGCCTCGCTCGAATCGTCCGTCGCCTCGTTTTCGGGGTTCCGGTCGCCGACGTGTACTCCCCGCTACGCCTGCATCGCGCCGAGAAGTTGTGGGAGATCCCGCTCCAGTCGGGCTCGTCGTTCGTGAACGTGGAGGTTCTCGCGAAGGCAACGTTCCTCGGGCACATCCTCGACGAGCCGAAGATCCCCGCGCTGGCGGGAACGACCTGGCGAAAAGGGTCGTTCCACGACCTGAACGTCGTCTTTAAGAAGCCGACGTTCCGTCGCCCGCCGGAGTATCAATCAGGTCCATTTGAAGAGTCGGAGAGCAAGCCAGAAGGTCCCGACCGCCCAGGCGGCGAGGATCGCCAGGGCCATGAGCACTCCGGTGTGAGTTAGACCCGCCCCCTCCAGAATGACCAGCCGCAGCCCACTGACCAACTGAGTCAGGGGCAACGCCCTGATCAACGGCTGGACGACGGCCGGAAACCGCTCCGAGGAAAAGAAGACGCCGGAGAGCAGCCACATCGGCAGCATGACCAGGTTCATGAGGCCGCTGACGGTCTCTGTCGTCGCCGCCCGGCTGGCGATCAGCAGGCCGATCCCCGCAAAGGCCATGGCGCCGACGACGTCGATGAGCACCACCAGCCAGATCGGCCCACGGATCGGCATGTGGAAGGCCAGCACGCCCAGGAGCAAGAGCACGGCCAGGTCGGGGATCAGGAAAGTCAGCCGCCCCGCGAGGATCGCCCCCAGGAAGTCGCGCCGGGGCATGGGCGTGGCGACGTAGCACTTCAGCAGTTTGCCGATCCGCAGGTTGACCAAAAAGAAGCCCACGCCCCACAACCCGCCCCCCATGGCGTTCAGGCCGATGAGGCCGGGGATGAGGAAGTCGATGTAGCGCGAGCCAGGCTCGGTGACAAGGACGTCCTTGGTCGCGATCGGGTCCGAGCGTCCGGCCGCCTTCTGGAGAACGTCGTCGATCGCCTCGCGCGCCGCGGCGGATTCGGGGCGGGTCGGATCGTAACGATACGTTACGAGAGCCCCATCGCCGGGAACGACGACGACCGGCGTGCGCCCGGTCCGCAAGCGGTTGAGGGCCTCAGCCTCGGGATGCACGTCGAGAATGATCGGAGGGATCGGCCCGGCGGGCTCGCCGTCGGCCGGCTTGACCTTCGCGTTGTGGGCCTCGACGGCCTCGCGGACCTTCGCCGTCCCCGGTCCGTCCACGACGTCCACAGCAACCGGCGCGGGGGGGCGGCTCTGGAACGCGTACCCTAGCACGATCGCCATCAGCGTTGGGAAGCCGTAAACCCAGAAGATGCGCGCAGGCTGGCGAAAGAACTCGCGGAGCCGCGCGAGATACAGTTGGAAGAAGGGCGAATTCGGAAACATTCACGATCCTTGTTGCGAGTCTTCGGCGGGTGCCATGGCCGCGCTCGCGTGGCCCTGCGATCGCCGACGGTCGTATCATTAGGCCTCGCCGGTCATGGCCACGCAAGCGCGGCCATGGCACCCAGGTTCAGCTCCGACTCAGCAACTCGTTGAGCCGGCCCTCGGCGATGTTGAGGAGCGAAGCGTTCACGATCCTTGTTGCGGGGCTTCAACGGGCGCGGGAGCGTCGTCTGCGGCGGCGGCCGTTGGAGGCTTCGGCGGCGGGTTCGTCCTCGCGCAGATGGCGGCCGGTGAGGGCGACGAAGACGTCCTCCAGGCTGACGTGGCGGGTCGTCAGCCGGGCGAGCGGCCTGTCGAGATTCTCCAACGCGTCGAGCAGTGCCGGGAGGGCGCGGTGGGGCTCGCCCACGGTCAGCGAGTAACCGTCGGCCTCAGCGCGGGCGGCGAGGACCGAATCGAGCGTCGCGAACGCCGACGGGTCGAGGCGGTCGCCGTCGTTCAGCGCAAACTCGACGACGTGCTCGCCGCCGAGCTTGGCGATCAGTTCGGCCGGCGAGCCCAGGGCGATGATCTTGCCATGGTCGATGACGGCCACGCGATCACAGAGGCGCTCGGCCTCGTCCATGTAGTGCGTGGTCAGCAGGACGGTCCGCCCCCGGCTCTTGAGGTCGAGGATCACGTCCCAGAGCTGCCGCCTCGATTGCGGGTCGAGTCCCGTCGTCGGTTCGTCGAGGAACAGGATCTCAGGGTCGCCGATCAGACTGACGGCGACCGCCAGCCGCTGCCGTTGCCCTCCGGACAGCTCCTCCACCAGGGCGTTCGCCTTGGATTCGAGCGAGACTCGCGCGATGGCGTCGTCGACGGTCAGTCCCTGGCGATAGAAGCTGCGAAAGACCGTGACCAGCTCGCGAACCGTCTCCTTATCGGGGAATCGCGTCTCCTGAAGGGTGACGCCGATCCGCTCTCGGATCGAGGTCGGGTCCTCGCTCCAGCGCAGGCCAAGCACCTGCATCTCGCCCGACGTTGGAGAGTTGAGCCCCTCCAGGATCTCGACGGTGGTCGTCTTGCCGGCTCCGTTGGGGCCGAGAAGACCGAAGCACTCGCCCCGGCGGATTTCCAAATCCAGGCCGGCGACGGCGTGCACCACGCCGTCGCCGGAAGGGTAATCCTTGCGCAGGTCCTTTACGCGGATGGCCGGCTCCGTCGTCACGCAGTCCTCCTGGGTCGAGTCGCCGATCCGTTCCGGACACCGCGGTCCGGCCGGGGTTGGCGGCGGCGGTCAGATGACGGTCCCCTCTCGGAGAACCGTAAGCTTGGGAACGACCACGACGCCGTCGCGGATGACGTGCGTGGGGCACTCCTCGGAATCGACGACGCCCGTCTCGTTGACGACCCGAACGCCCTTCGCGATCCGAGCGTTCTTGTCGACGATCGCCCGCTCGACGACGGAGCCCGCGGCGACGCCCAGGTTCACGATCCCTTCTTCCTGATTCCGGCGAAGTTCGTGGGGCTGTTCGTACCAGTCCGCCCCCATCAGATAGGAGTCGCGGATCGTGACGTTGTCGCCGATGACGGATCGGACGCCGATGACGGAGTTCTCGATCACCGAGTTCCGGCCGATGATGCAGCCGTCGCAGATCAAGCTGTTGCGGATCGTGGAGCCGAGGATCCGCGAACTGGGGAGAAAGCGCGGTCGGGTGTAGATCGGCTGCTCGCCGTGGGTGAAATCGAACGGGGGGTTGTCGAGCGTCAGGTCGATGTTGGCCTGATGGAAGGCGCCGACCGTTCCAATGTCCTCCCAGTAGCCGTCGAACAGGTGAGCCTGCACTCGCTGCTTGGCGATCGTCTGGGGGAGCAGTTCGTGGCCGAAATCGGTCGCCGTGCTGCCGTTGAGGATCTCGACCAGCGTCTTGGTGTTGAAGACGTAGATCCCCATGCTGGCCAGGTAGGGCCGGCCGTGGGCGTTGAGCCCCAGCTTGTCCAGCCAGGCGGGATCGGTGCGAACGCGGTTGAGCTTCTCCTGGGTCTTCGGCTTCTCCTCGAAGTCGATGACGCGGCCGTCGGCCTGGATCCGCATGATCCCGCAGGACCGAGCCTCGGACTCAGCCACCGGCAGGGCGGCGATGGTCACGACCGCCTTGTTCTCGATGTGGGTCTTGATCATCTCCTGGAAGTTCATCCGGTAGAGCTGATCGCCGGAGAGGATCAGGACGAGGTCGTAGTCCTTCTCCGTGAAGTAGGGGATGTTGCGACGCACGGCGTCGGCGGTCCCCTGGTACCAGGTCTCGCTCTGCATCGTCTGCTGCGCGGCGAGGATCTCGACGAAGCCCCCCTCGAAGGGGTCGAATTTGTACGTGTTGTAGATGTGGCGGTGGAGGCTCACTGAGTTGAACTGAGTGACGACGAAGATGCGGTGCAGCCCGGAGTGGATGCAGTTCGACACGGGGATGTCGATGAGGCGATACTTTCCGGCGATGGGCACCGCGGGCTTGCTCCGCGACTTGGTCAGCGGGTAGAGCCGGGTGCCCCGCCCTCCTCCCAAGATCAACGAGATGACCCGAGGCATGAGACCCCTCCTTCAGGGCGAGACGGGCGGCGGCCTTCACTTGAGCGACGCCCGCGAATAAGGCTGCTAACTTCGTGCCACTCGAGAATCACGGGGGCGTCTCGCGCGGCGGCGCGAGGAGTCGATCGATCCGACTCGACCCGCGCCGTCGCGCGACGACGTCCATTGCATCGGTCACCAGCCGCGCGACATGTTCGACTCGACGACCTTGCGGGCCTGCTCCAGGTCCACCCCGGTCTTCTGCATGTAGAGTCGAACCGCGTGGAGCTTGTCCCCTGCTGCGCTGGCGAGACACTCACGGGCCGTCGAACAGACGTCGACGTCCGAATTCACGCCCAGCAGGTTCTTGGAAATCACCCAGGCGTCGCGCGGACGATGGGCCACCCGGATGATCTCCTCGGCCGGATAGTTCGACTGAGCGAACGAACGGGCCGTGGCCTCATCGTCGGCCGATGCAATCATGATATGCGACGTCGTTTCGACCTCGAAGAGAGGCATGTTCCACCCCCTTTTCGCACGAGGGAATTGAGAAAGGAGCGGCGACGTGATCGACCCGACCGCATCGCCGCCATCGCGTCGACACCATGGATCGTACTCCCCCCGTGCATGCCGGTCAAAGGGGCTGACCGCCCGCTTTCGCCGGCCGTATCGGAAAGACAGCGCAGGCCCGATCGTGTTAGGCGAGGCTCGTGGAACGCCCCCGAATTCTGGTCCAATCCTCACGTGGGACTTCCCAGCAGGCCGACGATCGATCGTATCGCTCGGACTGGCGTCCCTCCTGCTCCGGCCGCCAGTCCCCGGACGGCTCACGGATAACTTGCAATCGAATGGGCGCCGGGATCGACCGTCGCTGCCTTTCGTGATGGAAATCCCGGAAAGCGCCGCCCGATCCTGTGGCCCGATTCGTAGGGGCGCCCCTTGTGGGTGCCCGTACGCCTCGGTCAGATGGCACGGGACGGGAAGCAGATAAGACGATGCCATCTGGGGCCGCCCCTGCTCGGGGTGCCAGACGATGAGGTGTCCGCAATCGTCCGGTCGGGCCGGCCCGTCGACTCGTCGCTCGTTGGGAGATGTGCGCACATGGGGTCCACGTATCGCTTCCTCGCAATCGGCGACGAGGTCAACGCGGTAAGTGACTGGTTCCTCGGCCAGCCTAACCCTCCCGAGGTCATCGATGAGCCAAGCGGCCAGCTTCTGTACTTCCGCGGCATGGGCCCCCTGGCCCAGATGCCCGACGGGTCGGGCATCGACGTCCGGCGATCACCGCTCGTTAGCCTGTTCCGCCCTGTGCTCAGGCGCGGGGTGCTCTGGACGACCGGCGAGGTCCACTTTCTCCCCATGCCTTTGCGTCGGAATTGTCCACCGCTGTACGCGCTGAGCCTGCAGTTCAAGAAATGGCTGTCGAGCTTCGACCTGGTCTTCACCAACGAACCGTCCTGGCCCGGTGAGTGGAACTATTACCTCGAAGGCAGCATCAAGAACTTCGACCCGCCGGTCCTCGCCCTGCCGAGGGCGGCGCAGGCTCTCAGGAAGGGGCAATACTTCGTGGACCTGTCCGACAACGACTACATCCTCGACAAGCTCTGTCGATCGCTGCGCCACCGTGGGGTGGAATGCATCCTTGACGCCGAATCCGATTGCGCCGAGCGTGGGATTCCAAAGGTATGAAGTCGCGGAAAGTGCAGCGCATTCCAAAATGTCCGGTGCTCTCGGCATCAAGAGGGTCGCCCCCGCGCCAAATTCGTGCCGGCCCGCGAACAGCAAAGCAAGTTGGGAGTAAGTTCTCTATCGAGAGGCTCGCGATGTGATGCTCTTTGGCAACTCGATTGGATTGCGGAGAAGCTTCGCGCAGTGGTTGAAAACCCGCGCGAACGAAGCCAACGCGCGCGATCGAGCGCATGGCCGATCGCACGCCCGGTCAGGCTCTAAACAGAGGAGCCGGCCGGAAGTTCTTTCCCGTCGGGTTCCGTGCGACGCTTCAATGTCTCGCCGAACGAAGCCACTGACGGATTCGACGCAAGTCACCTTTCAGTCAAGCATTGCACTCACCACGGAAGCCCGAAGCGCTAGCAAACGAACCCGAAACCGAAGCCGAGCTTGGGCGAGCGGCGTCAGGACAACGCGACAAGGGGAGGACGACCCAGCCGGTCGAACCTCCTCTCGTCGCTCGTCGAGTGACTCGCCAAAAGCGCGCGAGCGAAGCCGCCGAGTCCTCGGGCGCGGAGACTCCGACGATGCGTTACATCCTGATTTCTTGATAGGACCCGACGATCCCGCCCCTGTCGATACAAGCCGCGTCAGCGGTCCTCCTCTCACGACCGAGGTTCCTCGGACTTGCGGCGGGCGGTCGGGAGGCCGATGATGGAATTGCCGGTCCTCGCGACCGCGCCCGTCGTTGGGATTTTCCGTTGTGGGAGAGTCGTCTTGGATCGAGCGGCGAAGTATGCGGCGTCTTCTCAGGTGGTGCTGGCCGTCCTTGGGGTCATCGCAGCGCTCTACCTGTTGAAGCCGATCGTCGCGCCGATCGTCTTCGCCCTGGTGCTGGCCAGCATCTTCTCGCCGATGACCTCGTTCTTCCGGCGAAGGCTGTCATACGGGCCTGTCGGGGTTTTGGCGGTTGTTCTGCTCCTGATCCTGGGAGGGCTCTACCTGGCCAGCCTCACCGCCGAGGGACTGGTGCACGCGGCCAACACCCTGCCAGGCGACATCGAGCGGCTCGCCGGCCGGATCAGCGGCAGGATCACGGACCTGATCCGCGATCAGCCCTCGCTCCGCGCCGTGCTCCCCGAGCCCGGCACCATCGACCGCCTGGGCGACACCAACCGGGCGCTGATGATCGAGAAGCTGAGCCTGGGCCTGACCGACTTCACCGCCTGGGTCGTTCAGGGGTTCATCGTCCTGGTCCTGATGATCTTCCTGCTGGTCGAAAGCGAGATGCTCACGACCAAGGTGCTCCGCTTCTTCGCCCGCACCCCCGAGTCGTCCCGCCACGCCCGCGCGATCCTCGATCAGGTGACCCGAAAGGTCCGCGCCTATCTCGTCGCCCGGACGCTCATCAACCTGGGGGTCGGTCTGGTGATCGCCGCCGGGCTCTGGTTTCTGGGAGTCAACTTCGCCCTGCCACTGGGCCTGTTCGCAGCGGTGACGAACTACATCCCGTACATCGGGCAACTGGCCGGCGGCGCGCTGCCGACGGCCATCGCGCTGGGGCAGACGGGATCGATCGGAGACGCTCTGATCGTGGCCGCGATGTACCTGGCGGTGCTCGGCGTGGAAGGCTATGTGGTGACGCCGATGGTGATGGGCCGCTCGCTCGACCTCAACGGCACGACGGTCCTGATCGCCTGCCTTTTCTGGGGGTTCCTCTGGGGCCTCGTCGGACTCGTGCTGGCGATGCCGATCACCGCCACGCTCAAGATCGTCTGCCAGACGATCCCCGAACTGAACCGCTGGGCCGAGTTGATGAGCGTCGACTGGCAGTCGCCGCCGTACCCGGAGCCTGCCCAAACGGCTCGCGAGAACGCCGTGGGTCTGACAGGTTCAAACGCGGGAGAGCCCGAGAGCGTCGGCTCGGGGCGTCATTGACGAGGGACGAGGAGAGACGATCGTGAAGTCGGACCAGTCTCGACGAGCGTTTCTGGAATCCGTGGGCCTGGCGGCGGGCGCAGGCGCGGCGTTGGGAACTGGGCGCGCGGCCGCCTCCGAGGAAGCCCCGAGGCGACCGAAGATCGCCGCATTAACATCCACATACTTCTATCTATCGCACGGCTACCACATCGTCGGCCGATTCCTGGACGGCTTCCCCGTCTACGACGGCGGACCGGGGCGGACGCCCGAGCAGAACCTGCACCGACCGCCGTTCGACGTCGCCAGCCTCTACATCGAGCAGGTCGCCGACGATTCGGACCTGGGTCGCGCCAAGGCCGCTCGCCACGGCGTCCGTCTCAGCCCCACCATCGCCGACGCCCTGACGCTTGGCACGGGCAAGCTGGCCGTCGACGGCGTGCTGCTGATCGCCGAGCACGGCGAGTATCCGCTCAACGAGAAGCTCCAGAAGCTCTACCCCCGTCACGCCTACTTCCAGAAGGTGCTGGAGGTCTTCCGGGCCTCGGGGAAGGTCGCTCCGATCTTTGTCGACAAGCACCTTTCCTACAGCCGGGCCGAGGCCGCCGAGATGGTCTCGCAGGCTGAAGCGATGGGCGTCCCGCTCATGGCCGGCTCGAGCTTGCCCGTCACCTGGCGGCTCCCCGAAATGGAGATCCCGCTCGGCAGGCCGATGAAGGACGTGCTCGTCGCCTCAAGGGGGAACCTGGAGATCTTCGGCTTCCACGCGCTGGAGGTCTTGCAGTGCATGGCCGAACGCCGCGACCTACGGGGCCGGCCGCAGGGCGTCGCCGCCGTGACCTACCTGGAAGGCGACGCCGTCTGGCAGGCCGCGGACAGGGGCGTGTGGTCGTGGGAACTCCTCTCCCACGCCCTGGGACGGAGCCACACCGTCAACCCGGGCGACGTCCGCCAGAACACTCGCGACTTCAAACGCCCCGGCGTTCGTGATCGCGAGACGATCTTCGACTTCCCGGTGGCCTTCGTCGTCGAATACGTCGACGGCCTGCGGGGAACGGTCCTCATCCTCAACGGCCACGTCGACGACACGACGGTCGCCGTCCGGACGACGGACGGAGCCGGCCGCGAGACGATCGCATCAACGCTGACTTACCTTCCCGCCCCTCCGGGCGCGAGCTTCTTCAACCCGCTGGTCCTCCGCATCGAGGACTTCTTCCACGCCGGCGCCCCACCCTGCCCCGTGCGTCGGACCCAGCTCTCCGGCGGGATTCTCGACGCCGCGCTGGAGAGCCGCATCAAGGGCGGAGCACGCATCGAAACCCCTGACCTCGCCGCGATCGACTACAAGGCTCCCGCCGACTCGGCCTTCATCCGGTCTCCGCTCACCGACCCGACGCCGAACCGGCTCTGAGGGTCACTCGAACCGCAGGATCGGCTGGTCGACGGCCAGACTGTCGCCGGGGTTGGCGAGGACCTCGGCGACGACGCCGTCGTGGTCGGCCTTGAGGACGTTCCGCATCTTCATCGCCTCGACGATGGCGAGGGTCTCGCCGGCTCGGATCGCCTGGCCGGGCTCGGCGAGGAGATCCACCAGCAGGCCGGGCATCGGCGAGAGGAGGAGCTTCGACAGATCCGGCGGCGGCTTCTGGGGCATCAGGGCCAGCAGTTCGGCGGCGCGGGCGGTCATGACGAAGGCGTCGACCTGCGTCCCCCAGTGCGAGATCCGATACCTCAGCCCCATTCGCTCAACCTGAACGCAGACCGGCACGCCGTCCCAAGTCCCCTTGAGGAGCGGCTCACCCAATCGCCAGGCGGTGCAAAGGTGATGGACCTCCCCCTTGTGGAGAACCTCGCAGCCCTCGTCATTCAGGAAGACGCCCAGCTCAAAGCGGTCCTCGGGCATGAGGACGACCCATTCGGAATCGATGCGGCGAGCGTGCCCTTCCAACTGGCCGCTCGTCGACGTCGCCCGCTTGATGTAGCGGCGGCGGGCGTAAGCCGCGACGGCCGCCAGCAACAGCGGGTCGTCGTGGGCGAGGCTCGACGGATGGAAGCCCTCAGGATAGGTCTCAGCGATCAACGCCGTGTCGATGTCGCCGGCGAGGAACCGCGGATGCCTCGTGAGGGCCGACTGGAACGCGAGGTTCGACGCCACGCCTCGGATCAGGAAGGCGTTGAGCGCCTCGTGCATCCGGCCGACCGCTTCCTTTCGCGTCCAGCCGTGGGTGATCAGCTTGGCGATCATGGAGTCGTAGTAGATCGAGATCTCATCCCCCTCGACGACGCCCGTATCGACGCGAACGCCGCCGCGCTCCTCCTCGGGAGGCCGGTAACGGACGAGTCGTCCCGTGGCGGGGAGGAAGTTGCGGAACGGATCCTCGGCGTTGATCCGACACTCGATCGCCCAGCCGTCGCGGCGGACCTGATCCTGGGTCATCCCCAGAGGCTTGCCGGCGGCGATCCGGATCATCTGCTCGACGAGGTCCAGGCCGGTGACCATCTCGGTGACAGGGTGCTCGACCTGGAGCCGGGTGTTCATCTCCAGGAAGTAGAAGCTGCGATCCGCGCCGACGACGAACTCGACGGTCCCCGCCGATCGGTAGCCGACGGCCTTCGCCAGCGCCACGGCTTGCGCGCCCATCGCCTGGCGAGTCGCCTCGTCGAGGAACGACGAGGGGGCTTCCTCGACGACCTTCTGATGCCGACGCTGGAGGGAACACTCGCGCTCGCCCAGGTGGACCGTCGACCCGAACGCATCGGCAAGGACCTGGATCTCGATGTGTCGAGGACGCTCGACGTACTTCTCGATGAAAACGCGGTCGTCGCCGAAAGCGCCGGCGGCCTCGGCGCGACAGGCTTCAAATCCCTCGGCGACCGAGGCGTCGTCGCGGGCGATTCGCAGTCCCTTGCCGCCGCCGCCGGCCGATGCCTTGATCATCACCGGATAGCCGATCTCGCGGGCGATCTCGACGGCCCGGCGCGCCGAGGGGATCTCGCCGTCGAAGCCAGGGACGACGTTCACGCCGGCCTGGCGGGCAAGCCGCTTGGAGGCGATCTTGTCCCCCATCGCCGCGATGCCGTCGGCCGTCGGCCCGATGAAGACTATCCCCTCAGCGTTCAGGCGACGGACGAACGCCTCGTTCTCGGAGAGGAAGCCGTAGCCGGGGTGGACGGCCTCCGCGCCGGTCGCCTTGCAGGCGGCGACGATCCGGTCGGGATCGAGATAAGACTGCCGAGGAGGGGGCGGACCGATCGCCACGGCCTCGTCGGCCATATCCACGTGGAGCGCATCGCGGTCGGCCTCGGAGAAGACGGCCACGGTGGCAATCCCCATCCGACGGGCGGTGCGGATGATCCGGCAGGCGATCTCGCCCCGGTTCGCGATCAGGATCTTCTGGAACATGCAGGGCTCGCGCGGGGAGAGGGTTCGTCGTCAGAGAGGGATGTTGCCGTGCTTCCGCCAGGGCCGCTCGACCTTCTTCCTCCGGAGCATCTCCAGCGAACGCGCCAACCGGCCGCGCGTCTCCTGGGGCATGATGACGTCGTCGATGAAACCGCGATGACCGGCGATGAACGGGTTGGCGAACTTCTCGCGATACTCGCGCTCGCGGGCGGCGATCTTCTCGGGATCCTTCTTCTCGTCTCGGAAGATGATCTCCACCGCGCCCTTCGGCCCCATCACGGCGATCTCCGACGAAGGCCAGGCGAAGTTGACGTCCCCCTTGAGGTGCTTCGACGACATCACGTCGTACGCCCCGCCGTAAGCCTTGCGGGTGATGACGGTGACCTTGGGAGCCGTGCACTCGGCGTAAGCGTACAGGAGCTTCGCCCCGTGCTTGATGATGCCGCCGTACTCCTGGGCCGTCCCCGGCATGAAGCCCGGGACGTCCACGAACGTCACCACGGGGATGTTGAATGCGTCGCAGAACCGGACGAACCGCGCGGCCTTGATCGAGCTCTTGATGTCCAGGCAGCCGGCCAGAACCAGCGGCTGATTCGCCACGAACCCCACGCTCCGGCCGCCGATTCGCCCGAAGCCGATCACGATGTTCCGCGCGTGGTCGGGCATCAGTTCGAAGAAGTCCCACTCGTCGACGACCTTGAGGATCAGCTCCCTGATGTCATAGGGCTTGTTCGGGTCGTCGGGAACGAGCGAATCGAGCGACGGCTCGCGACGGTCGACAGGGTCTTCGGTCGGGACGGCGGGAGGGCTCTCACGGTTGTTGGACGGGATGAACGTGAACAGCCGGCGCGTCATCATGAGCGCCTCGACGTCGTTCTCAAAGGCCAGATCGGCGACGCCCGACTTCGTCGTATGCGTCACCGCGCCGCCCAACTCCTCGGCCGAGACCGATTCATGGGTGACCGTCTTCACGACGTCCGGGCCGGTGACGAACATGTACGACGAGTCCTTCACCATGAAGATGAAGTCGGTCATCGCCGGCGAATAAACAGCGCCCCCCGCGCAAGGCCCCATGACGAGAGAGATCTGCGGGACGACGCCCGAGGCCTCCACGTTGCGAAGGAAGACGTCCGCATAGCCCCCCAGCGAGGCGACGCCCTCCTGGATACGGGCGCCTCCCGAGTCGTTCAGCCCGATCACGGGGGCGCCGACGTCCGTGGCCTTGTCCATGATCTTGCAGATCTTCTCGGCGTGAGCCTCCGAGAGCGACCCGCCGAAGACGGTGAAGTCCTGACTGAAGACGAAGACGAGTCGGCCGTTGATGGTGCCGTAGCCGGTGACCACGCCATCGCCGGGGATCACCTGATCGGCCATGCCGAAGTCGGTGCAACGGTGGCCCTTAAACATGTCCCATTCTTCAAACGAGCCGGGATCGAGGAGCAGCTCGATGCGCTCTCGGGCCGTGAGCTTCCCCTTCGAATGCTGCGCGGCGATCCGCTTCTCGCCCCCGCCCAGACGCGCCGCGGCCCGCTTCTCGTCGAGCCGGCGGATGATCTCGTGCATGTTCCAGGCTCCGAGGAACGTTGCTTTGAAGGGGGTCGAATCAGTCGCCGTCGGCTTCCACGAAATCGAGCAGACGATAGGCGGCGGCGGCGGCCGTGGTCCGGCCCTCGGCGACGGACCGACTCGTCGGCTCAAGCTCGCGACGGACGTTGGCGTTCTCGCGGAACCTCTGGCGGAGGCCCTGGTCGATCAGGCTCCACATCCAGTCGACCGATTGTCGGCGGCGTTTCTCGGTGAAGTCGCCGGACTTCGTCAGGGTTCGGCGCAACCGCTCGATCTCGTCCCAGAACTTGTCGATCCCCTGACTCTTCGCCGCGCTGAGGGCGACGACGACGGGCTTCCAGTTGGGCGACGGATGCCGCAGCAGCGAGAGTGCACCGGCGAGTTGCCGGCGGGCCAACTCAGCAGCGTCGGGATCGATATCCGCCTTGTTGACGACGATGACGTCGGCGATCTCGACGATCCCTTTCTTGATCGCCTGAAGGTCATCGCCCGCGTTTGGAAGCTGGACGAGCACGAAGGCGTCGACCATGCCGGCGACCGTCGTCTCGGACTGGCCGACGCCGACGGTCTCGATCAGGATGACGTCAAAGCCGGCGGCCTCGCAGATCAGCATGGCCTCGCGCGTCTTGTCGGCCACGCCGCCGAGCGACCCGCGTGACGGCGAGGGCCGGATGAATGCGTCGGGGCTGACCGACAGGTGCTCCATCCGGGTCTTGTCCCCCAGGATCGAGCCGCCCGAGATGCTGCTGGAGGGATCGACCGCGAGGACGGCCACGCGACGCCCGCGCCTGATCAACGCCAGCCCGAGGGCCTCAATGAACGTCGATTTCCCCGCCCCCGGCGACCCGCTGATGCCCAGCCGGATCGAATTCCCCGTGTGGGGCAGCAGGGCGTCGAGAACGCCCGCGGCGCGTCGACGGTGATCGGAGCGAGTGGACTCGATCAGCGTGATCGCCTTGGCCAGCGCCCGAGGTTGACGCTTCAGGACGCCGTCCACGAGAGCCTGGTCGGCCGAGTCGAGGGTCACTCGGCTCTCAGAAGTCGTTGCTGCTTCTAGATCGCTCGACATGAGTTCTCAATCGATCGTGCGGATGCGGACCGGCTCATGCAGCCGCCCAGAACATCATATCCGAATCGCCTGCCACCGAGAGGCGCGGCCGACCCGCATCCCCCATGAAAGGAGCGTGCGGATCGACCTCGTCCGATGCCCCGAGCTTACGCAGGAATGCGGCTCTTGCGAATGGCTTCGAGGATCTTCTTGGCGCAGTCCGGGATGGGGGTTCCAGGACCGAAGATGCCCACGGCGCCGGCCTGGTAGAGGAAGTCGTAATCCTGGACGGGGATGACGCCCCCGACGAAGACGCAGATGTCATCCGCCCCCTGGTCTTTCAGAGCCTTGACCAACTCGGGGACGAGCGTTTTGTGGCCGGCGGCCAGGGTGGAGACGCCGACGGCGTGGCAGTCGTTCTCGATCGCCTGCCGGGCGGCTTCCTCGGGCGTCTGGAAGAGCGGGCCGATGTCGATGTCGAAGCCCAGGTCGGCGAGCGCTGTGGCCACGACCTTGGCGCCGCGGTCATGACCGTCCTGGCCCAGTTTGGCGATCATCACGCGGGGACGGCGGCCTTCTTCCTCGGCGAACTTGTCCACTTCGGCCTTCAACTCGTCCCACTCCAGGTTCTTGCCGAACGCCATCCCGTAGACTCCCGAGATCACCTGGTTCTTGGCCCGGAAGCGACCCCACATCTTCTCGAGTGCGTCGGAGACCTCGCCGATGGTGGCTCGAAGGCGGACCGCCTTGACCGTCGCCTCAAGCAGGTTGCCTTCGCCCTTGTGAGCGACCTCGGAAAGCTCGTCGAGCGCCTTCTTGACGGCCGCCGAATCGCGGTTGGCGCGGACCGCTTTGAGGCGGGCGATCTGGGAATCGCGGACGGCCGTGTTGTCGATCTCGCGAATCTCGACCGGGTCTTCTTTCGGGAGACGGTACTTGTTCACGCCGACGATGACGTCGAGGCCGGAGTCGATCCGCGCCTGCTTCTCCGCGGCGCACTCCTCGATCTTCATCTTGGCCCAGCCGGACTCGACCGCCTTGGTCATGCCGCCGAGCTTCTCGACCTCTTCGATGATCTCCCACGCCTTGTCGGCGATCTCCTGCGTGAGCTTCTCCATCATGTAGGAGCCGGCCCAGGGATCGACGACGGAACAGATGTGCGACTCTTCCTGGATGATGATCTGCGTGTTGCGGGCGATCCGGGCCGAGAAGTCGGTCGGCAGCGCGATGGCCTCGTCGAACGAGTTCGTGTGCAACGACTGCGTCCCGCCGAAGACCGCCGCCATCGCCTCGATCGCCGTTCGCACGACGTTGTTGTAAGGGTCTTGCTCGGTAAGCGACCAGCCCGAGGTCTGGCAGTGCGTCCGCAGCATCATCGACTTGGGCTTCTTGGGGTTGAAGCCCTTCATGATCTTCCACCAGAGCAGTCGTGCGGCGCGGAGCTTGGCGACCTCCAGGTAGAAGTTCATCCCGATCGCGAAGAAGAAGCTAAGCCGGCCGGCGAACTCGTCGACGTCCAGCCCCTTCGCCAGCGCCGTCTTGACGTACTCCTTGCCGTCGCCGAGCGTCAGGCCGAGCTCCAGCGCCTGAGTCGCGCCGGCCTCCTGCATGTGGTAGCCCGAGATCGAGATCGAATTGAACTTGGGCATGTGATGAGCCGTGTACTCGATGATGTCGGCGACGATCCGCATCGAGGGCTCAGGGGGATAGATGTAAGTGTTGCGGACCATGAACTCCTTGAGGATGTCGTTCTGGATGGTCCCAGAGAGCTTGTCGAGCGTGACGCCCTGCTCTTCCGCGGCGACGATGTAGCCGGCGAGGATCGGCAGAACCGCCCCGTTCATCGTCATGGAGACCGAGACCTTGTCGAGGGGGATCCCGTCGAACAGGATCTTCATGTCCTCGACCGAGTCGATGGCCACGCCGGCCTTGCCCACGTCCCCCTGGACGCGGGGATGGTCGGAGTCGTAACCGCGGTGAGTCGCCAGGTCGAAGGCCACGGAGATCCCCTGGCCGCCGCCGGCGAGGGTCCGCTTGTAGAAGGCGTTCGACTCCTCGGCCGTGGAGAAGCCGGCGTACTGGCGGATGGTCCAGGGGCGGACGGCGTACATCGTCGCCTGAGGGCCGCGGACGAACGGCTCGAAGCCGGGAAGCGTGTCGTCGTACTGAAGCCCGTCAAGATCCTTCGCCGTGTAGAGGGGCTTGACGTCGATGCCCTCGGGAGTCTTCCAGTCCAGATTCTCCACCTTGTTCTCAGGGGCGAACTTGGCGGCGGCCTTGGTCCAGCCGCTCAGGTCGGAGGAATTCGGCAGCGACTCGCTCATCTGCGGACCTCTCATCCCTTTCCGAACGATAGGGGACCGCCGCGGCGTGGGAGGTTGGGCCTGAGGTCGTCGGGGCGGATCGGCCTGCCGACGGACCGGGCCGGAATCGTCGCCTGGTCCCGGAAAGCGTGCGAGCCGCCCGTCGGAAAAAGGGGCGGCGTCGGCCCAGGCCGCGAACGGGCCGGGCTCCCGGGGCCGCCGGTCGGCGATCATCCCGGGCCTTCTCAACGTGTGCCAGCATAACCGACCGTCGGCGGTCGAGCCAGCGTGAGAACCACCCGTCGCGAGTTTCACGTTTTTCACGAATTTCGAACACGACGGCCACATCGTCGCGGCCCACGCCGCGTCTCAAATCAAAACATCCTGTTCCGTCGAAGGCGACCATCCCTTGACACGCCCTGGGAATCTGACACGATTGAGGGGGGCGCAGTCGCCTCTCGGGCGAAGGCTTCGCCCCCCCGCCGGCCATGCCCGGCACGGGGTTCCGTCAAAACAACCTCCGCGGCATCAACGGGAGTTCCGCCATGATTATTAAAGGAAAGTCGGCCATCATCACCGGGGCCGGCAGCGGCATCGGCCAGGCCGTGGCGCTGGAACTCGCCGATCGCGGGATCGCGGCCGTCGGCCTCGTCGACACCAGCGAGAGCGTCCTGAACGTTGCTCGGACGATCAACGATCGTATGGAAAAGCCCGTCGCCGAGGCGCTCATCGGTGATGTAACCGACCCAGCTTTCCGCTCCAAGGCTTTCGATCTCATCACCAGCAAGTACGGCGCGCCGAGCATCTGCATCCCGGCCGCCGGCGTCGGCCACGACCAGCCCGCCGTCAAGGTCGACGCGAAGTCGGGGAAAGCCGCGACCTTCCCTCTCGACAAGTTCCGCGAAGTCTGCGAGGTCAACCTCATCGCCGCGGCCGCCTGGGCGATGGAGACGATCGCCCGGATCGCCGAGGATCGCCAGAAGAAGGGAAAGACGACCTGGAACCCTGACGAGGGAATCCAGGGGACGATCATCTTCCTGGGCGCGGTCACTCCGCACGGCAACTCGGGACAGATCGCCTACGCCGCCTCGAAGTCGGGGCTGGAAGGGGTGGCCTCCACCCTCTCCAAGGAAGCGATCAACTACGGCGTCCGCTGCGCGGTCATCCACCCCGGATACACCGATACGCCGATGACCCGCGCCCTGGGCGACGAGTACATCGAGAAGAACATTCTGCCGCACACGCAGCTCCGCCGCCTGATCGCCCCGTCGGAAATCGCCGACGCGATCTACTTCCTGATCTGCAACTCGGCCGTCAGCGGTCAGCTCTGGGCCGACGCGGGCTGGCATCCCCACGCCTGACGCCCTTGGCCTGCACCGGAACCGCCCCATGAGCCGCCACCGCGTTCACGTCAACCCGGACCACAACCTCGCGCTCGACCTGGTCCGGACCACCGAGGCCGCCGCCCTTGCGGCGGCTCGATGGGTCGGCCGCGGCGACAAGAACGCCGCCGACGGCGCGGCCGTCGACGCCATGCGGCTGCTGTTCAACTCCATCCAGTTCGACGGCGTGGTCGTCATCGGCGAGGGGGAGAAGGACGAGGCCCCCATGCTGTTCAACGGCGAACATCTGGGGACCGGAGACGGTCCTCAGGTGGACGTCGCCGTCGACCCGATCGACGGCACGAAGCTCGTCGCCGGGGGGATGGCCAACGCTGTCGCCGTCGTCGCCGTCTCCGAGCGCGGGACGATGTTCGACCCCGGCCCCTGCTTCTACATGGAGAAGCTGGCTGCCGGTCGCGAGGCCGCCGACGCCATCGACGTCGCCGCACCGATCGAGGACAACGTTCGGAAGGTCGCCGCCGCGAAGGGGATGGACGTCGAGGACCTGACCGTCGCCATCCAGGATCGCGAGCGCCACCACGACGCGATGGCGCGCGTCCGCGCGCTGGGCGCTCGCGTCAACCTCTTCACCGACGGCGACGTGGCCGCAGCCATTGCCGCGGCCACGCGCGGCACGGGGATCGATCTGCTCTACACCATCGGCGGCACTCCCGAAGGCGTCATCACCGCCGCCGCCTTGAAGTGCCTCGGCGGCGCGATCCAGGGGCGGCTCCGGCCTCGAAGCGACGCCGAGCGCAAGGCCGTGCTCGACGCCGGCTACGACCTGGAGCGGATCCTGACGACTGAAGACCTCGTTCGAGGCCAGGACGTCTTCTTCGCGGCCACAGGCATCACCGACGGCTCACTCCTGCGAGGCGTCCGCTACAGCCAGGAGGGCGCCTCTACTGAGTCGGTCGTGATGCGTTCCCGATCCGGCACGATCCGCACCATCAAGGCCGAGCATCGCTGGGAATTCCTGGAAGCCAGCGAGACGGCCGACGCCGACCGTCGCCGCGACCGCCCCGCGCACCCCCTGCCCCCCAATCTCCGTCAGGGCGATCCGGCCTGACGACCTCGGTTCATTTCGCACCCGGCGAATCCTGGTCGTACGGATCGGCGAACCTGGCCGATTCCGGTGGTTCGATCGACATGATCGGGCCGGATGGATCCCAGCGCGGACCTGGGACAGCAGCCGTCCGGGCTGCTCGGAGTGCGGCGGCGGCGAGAGCAACGATCAAGACCGTCGCCATCAATGAACGCAAGTTCGTCCAGAGGCCGAGTCCGCGCTTGTCCATGACTCGCTGCTTCCTCACGTCGCGATTATGTGGTGAACGCCGCGGCCAGTTCCTCGGGAACGACGCGCGGCTTGCGTGTCTCCGGGTCGACCGTCACCAGCGTCACACTGGCGTCAATGGCGACCGTGCCGTCCGCCTTGCGGATCTCCTGGTGGAACGTGAAGCTCGTCCGTCCCAGGCGCTCGGGACGCGTAACGATGGTGAGCACTTCCCCCTGGCGGCATTCGCTGCGATAGTTGACATTCACGTTGACCGTGACGGTCGTCGCCCCCATCGCTTTGAGTCGGTCGTATTGCAGGTCGTTGCGGTCGTACCACTCTTCACGTCCCCATTCGAGGTACTCGACGAACTTCGCGTTGTTCACATGCGCGTTGACGTCGATCTCCGTCGGTCGGACCACAATGTCGAGCGTGACCTCCTTCATCATCGATTCCTCCAACTCCCGTGAATGTCGTCTCACCGCCGGTCGGCGTGGCCGACTGCGCGTTTCATACAGTCCATACTGGAATTTCGATACAAAATCACAATAAAGACGCTTCTCCGCATTGGCAGTCGGTTCGAGGTGATCTATGATGGAGTCCTGGCGTCCGGACTCTCCATCAATCTCCGGCCGCCGCCCTTCCCACTCAAGCCCGCAGAGTGCGGCCCCGGATCATACCGGCCTTCCCGCCCTCCCGCACTTGACGAATCTTCCGCCCTTCACGTCGGGCCGGACGCGCCCGACAGCGAGGCGGATTTCTGCAGAGGAGTTCGCGAAGATGTCACGCACGGTTGAGGTCACGGAGCTCGTCCTCCGCGACGCCCACCAGAGCTTGCTGGCCACGCGCATGACGATGGAGGACATGGTCCCCGCATGCGAGGATATCGACAAGGCCGGCTTTTGGAGCGTCGAGTGCTGGGGCGGCGCCACGTACGACTCGTGCATTCGATTCCTGAACGAAGACCCGTGGGAGCGGCTGCGGACGTTCCGCAAGCTCCTGCCGAACTCGCGGCTCCAGATGCTGCTGCGGGGCCAGAACCTTCTTGGCTATCGCCACTACGAAGACTCGGTCGTCGACCGGTTCGTCGACAAGTCGGCCGAGAACGGCATGGACGTCTTCCGCGTCTTCGACGCGCTCAACGACCCGCGCAATCTGAAGCGGGCGATGGACGCCGTGAAGCGCACCGGCAAGTGGGCCGAGGGGACGATCTGCTACACGACGTCGCCGCTGCACACGGTTGAAAAGTTCGTCGACCTGGCCCAGCGGCTGAAGGAAATGGGCGCGTCGTCGATCTGCCTCAAAGACATGGCGGCCCTGCTGCGGCCGCAGCCGGCGTTTGACATCGTCCGGGGCATTAAGGAGAAGTGCGGCGAGGACACACTCGTCCACGTCCACGTCCATTCGACGACCGGCGTGACCATGGTCAGCCTGATGAAGGCCATCGAGGCCGGCGCGGACATCGTCGACACGGCCATCTCGTCGCTCTCGCTCGGCCCCGGGCACAACCCGACCGAGGCCCTCGTCGAGATGCTGGCCGGCACCGGCTACGAAACGAAGCTCGACAAGGACCGACTGCTCAAGATCAAGGAGCACTTCGCCAAGGTCCGCCCCCGCTACGCGGAGTTCGAGTCCAAGATCTACGGCGTCGAGACCGAGATCTTCGACAGCCAGATCCCCGGCGGCATGATCTCCAACATGGAGAGCCAACTCCGCCAGCAAGGGGCCGGCGACCGACTCAAGGAAGTGCTGGCCGAGGTCCCCAAGGTCCGCAAGGCGGCCGGCTATCCGCCGCTGGTGACGCCGTCGAGCCAGATCGTCGGCACACAGGCGGTTTTTAATGTATTGATGGGTGAATACAAGGCGCTCACCGGCGAGTTCGCCGACCTGATGCTGGGCTACTACGGCGAGACGATCGCGGAACGCGACCCGGCGGTCGTTGCGGCGGCCGAGAAGCACGCCAAGAAGTCCCCGATCACGAACCGGCCCGCCGACCTGCTCAAGCCCGAGTGGGAGACCCTCGACAAGGCCGCCAAGGCGCTGCCGGGGAACGACGGCACTCCCGAAGACACGCTGACGTACGCGATGTTCCCCCAGGTCGCCCCCAAGTTCTTCGCCAAGCGAGCCGAGGGTCCCAAGGACCCATGCAAGAGCCCGGCAGCCGCAGCCGCCAAGCCGGCGGCCGGCCCCGGCGCCGACGGCCATGCGTCGATCACAGGCCCGGTCACCTATGACGTCCACATCGGCGAAAAGACACACAAGGTGACCGTCCAACCGGCCTGACCCGAGAAAGAGAGACCCGATCATGAGTACGGCGCCGAAGTCGATGGAGCAGCTCGTCGACGAGCTGCGAGCCGCTCGGGCCCACCTTGCCGAAGGTGGCGGCCCGGCGCGGCTGGAAAAACAGAAGAAAGACGGCAAGCTCACCGCCCGCGAGCGCGTCAAGTCGCTGGTGGACGACGGTAGCTTCGAGGAGATCGGCCTGTTCGCCCGCCACCGCCAGACTGAGTTCGGCATGGCCGGCAAGGAAGTCCCGGCCGACGGCGTGGTCACCGGCGCGGCGTCGATCGACGGCCGGCTGGTCCACCTCGCCAGCCAGGACTTCAGCGTCCTCGGAGGCTCGGCCGGCGAGGTCCACTCGCTGAAGGTCGCCGAGGTGATGGAGATGTCGCTGCACACCGGCAGCCCGTTCGTCTTCATCAACGACTCGGGCGGCGCCCGAGTGCAGGAAGGGATCAACAGCCTCTCCGGCTACGGCAAGGTGTTCTTCACGAACGTCTCGCTGTCCGGGGCGGTGCCGCAGATCTCCCTGATCTGCGGGCCTTGCGCCGGCGGCGCGGCTTACTCGCCCGCCCTGACCGACTTCATCATCATGACCCGCAAGGCCCAGATGTTCATCACGGGGCCGCAGGTCATCAAGCAGGTGACCGGCGAGCAGATCACGGGCGACGCCCTCGGCGGGGCCGACGCCCACATGGCCAACTCCGGCGTCGTCCACTTCGTCGCCGAGAACGATGAGGAAGCCCTCTACCTCTGCCGCCGACTGCTCAGCTTCCTCCCTTCCAACAACCTGGAAGACCCGCCTCGCATCGAGGCCCAGAACAACGTCGACCCGAACCCTGAACTCAACAAGATCGTCCCGGTCGAACCCAAGCAGGCCTACGACGTCCGCCGGGTGATCACGGCGATCGTCGACCAGGGGGACTTCCTGGAGGTTCAGGACGGCTATGCGATGAACCTCGTCGTCGGCTTCGCCCGGATCCTGGGCCGGCCGGTGGGGATCGTAGCCAACCAGCCGCAGGTGATGTCGGGAGCGCTCGACATCAACGCCTCGGACAAGGGGGCGCGGTTCATCCGGTTCTGCAACGCGTTCAACATTCCGTTGATCACGTTCGTGGACGTCCCGGGGTTCCTGCCGGGCGTTCAGCAGGAATACGGCGGGATCATCCGCCACGGGGCCAAGATGCTCTTCGCCTACTCGGCGACGACGGTCCCCAAGATCCAGGTCATCCTCCGGAAGTCGTTCGGCGGCGCCCACCTGGCGATGTGCTCAAAGGACCTGGGGGCCGACCGCGTCTTCGCCTGGCCGACGGCCGAGGTCGCCGTGATGGGCGCCGAGGGAGCCGTCGAGATCGTCTTCCGCAAGGAGATGGATCAGGCCCCCGACAAGGCCGCCAAGCGGGCCGAGCTGATCCAGCAGTACAAGGACGCCTTCTCGACGCCGTACGTCGCCGCCGGCCGCCGGCTGGTCGACGACATCATCGAGCCGGCCGACACGCGCAAGCATCTCGCACAGGCGCTCGAGTATCTCAGCACCAAGCGCGAGCAGCGACCGCCCAAGAAGCACGGCCTGATCCCCCTCTAAACCGCCGGAGCGAGGCCCACGATGAGTAAGGAAAAGCCCGCCCTGGCCGACGTCGTCGAACTCCTGGAGTCGCTCCGGGCCGACGTCGCCCGCCTCGGGGAACGGGTCGCAACGCTGGAAGCCGCCCAGGCCCGCCCCGCGGCGGCTCCAGCGCCAGTCGCCGTCTCCCTGAGCGACGAAACGCTCATGATCATCTCCGCGGCCATCGCCGCGTTCCTCGGCAAGAAAGCCCACATCCGCCAGATTCAGTTGCTCGGCTCCGACGCCTGGGCCCAGCAAGGCCGGGTCGCCATCCAGGCGTCGCACGCCCTGAGCACGGCGAGGAGCCAGCCTTGAAACTCAAGATCACCGTGGACGGCAAACTGTATGAGGTGGACGTCGAGGTCTCGGAGCCGGAGCGGGCCAAGCCCGGCTTCGTCGCGCCGATCGGCCAGGTCCGCGTCCCAGCCGCCCCCGTCGCACCAACGGCGTCGCCGTCGGCCGCCGTCGAGAAGGTCGCCGATGAATCCAAGGTCTGCCGCAGCCCGTTCGCCGGGACCGTCTCCCGCGTCGAGGCCCAGGTCGGCCAGAAAATCGAACCGAACGGGGTCCTCGTCGTCATCGAAGCGATGAAGATGGAAACCTCGATCACCGCCCCCGCCGCCGGCAAGATCGCCAAGATCAACGTCGCCGCCGGCGACGCCGTGAAGCAGGGGCAGGTTCTCGTCGAATTTGAATGACCCTCCGTCGCGACGCGCCCCCGGCGCGTCGCGACGGCTTTCCGCGCAAGCGAAAAATAAGAAGGAGACAGACATGGCCGCCGCCGACGTCAAGGCCGTCAACCACATCGGCATCGCCGTCCGGTCGATCGAGGCCCAGAAGGAATACTACACCGAGGTGCTCGGCGCTCTCTTCGAGGGAGAGGAAGTCGTCGCCGACCAAAAGGTGAAGGTCGGCTTCTTCCGCGTCGGCCCGGTTCGCTTTGAACTTCTCGAGCCGACCGATCCGACCAGCACGGTCGCGACGTTCATCGAGAAAAAGGGCGAAGGACTGCACCACGTCGCGCTTGAGGTCGACGACATCAACGCCCGGATCGCCGACGTCAAGGCGAAGGGGCTGCGGATGATTGACGAGAAGGCTCGGCCGGGCTCGCATCACCTGCAAATCGCCTTCGTCCACCCCAAGAGCACCTTCGGGGTTCTGACCGAGCTTTGCGAAGTCTCGAAGGACGCTCACTGATCGTGTTAAACGGCCGCGACGCCGCGGCCTTCTCGCCCGAGCGGTTTCGCTCGCATAGAATGGGATGGAAATATGGCGCGGAGGAGGCACCCGGCCTTCCCCGCGCCCGCTTCGGTTTCCGGACCTAGGCCGCGCCACTGCGGCCGACCGGTCCCCTCCTTGTGCTACAGGAAACTGACATGAGCGCGGTCGCGACGAGTCCCGCCGCCGGGCGGAGACCGGCCCCCCGCAATCGAGTCCAGAGGTTTCTGACCTCCTCGATCGGGCTGAAGCTGGTCATGGCCTTTTCCGGCGTCTTGCTCTCCTTGTTCGTGCTGGGCCATATGCTCGGCAACCTCCAGGCCTATCAGGGCGCGGAGGCGCTTGACGACTACGGCCGGCTGCTTCGCAAGGAACCCGCGCTGCTGTGGACAGTCCGATTCGGACTGCTGGGCACGATTGCACTGCACATCTACGCCTACATCGCGCTCTTGAAGCGGAACGGCGCGGCTCGCCCCAAGGGCTACCGGATGCGCAAATGGCGGGAGTCCAGCTACGCCTCGCGGTCGATGAAGATCACCGGTCCGCTGCTGCTGGCCTTCATCATCTTCCACATCCTCCACCTGACGACCGGCACGGTCCACCCGCACTTTGAGGAAGGGAAGGTCTATCACAACGTGGTGACGGGCCTGACAGGCGTCTACGGCCTGATTTACGTCCTGGCCATGGCGATGCTGGCGTTCCACCTCTGGCACGGCGTCTGGAGCATGATGCTGACGCTGGGCCTGCCCGAAGGCCGCTACGGCTCGGTCGGGCGAGCCGCCGCCACCATCTTCACCGCGCTGGTGACGGTGGGTTTCGCGACCGTCCCCCTGGCCGTGATGGCCGGCCTTCTCAAGTGATCGGAGCCTTCCGTGGAACTGAAATCGAACGTCCCTCCCGGCCCGCTCGCCGAAAAGTGGACCCAGCATAAGTTCGACATGAAGCTGGTGAACCCGGCGAACAAGCGGAAGTACTCCGTGATCGTCGTCGGTTCGGGACTGGCAGGCGGCTCCGCCGCGGCGTCGCTCGCCGAGCTGGGGTACAACGTCTCCTGTTTCTGCTACCAGGACAGCCCTCGCCGGGCCCACTCGATCGCCGCCCAGGGCGGCATCAACGCCGCCAAGAACTACCAGAACGACGGCGACAGCGTCCATCGCCTCTTCTACGACACCATCAAGGGGGGCGACTTCCGCGCCCGCGAGGCCAACGTCCACCGGCTGGCCGAGGTGTCGATCAACATCATCGACCAGTGCGTGGCCCAGGGCGTCCCGTTCGCCCGCGAGTACAGCGGCCTGCTGGCCAACCGCTCGTTCGGCGGCGCCCAGGTCTCCCGCACCTTCTACGCCCGCGGCCAGACCGGCCAGCAGTTGCTTCTCGGCGCCTACCAGGCGCTGGAGCGGCAGGTCGGCCTCGGGACGGTCAAGATGCACACGCGGCACGAGATGCAGCAGCTCGTCGTCGTCGACGGCAAGGCTCGTGGCATCGTCGTTCGCAACCTGGAAACCGGCGAGTTGGAGTCGCACGTCGCCGACGCCGTCATCCTGGCGACCGGCGGTTACGGCACGGTGTTCTACCTTGCCACCTACGCCAAGGGTTCTAACTGCACGGCCATCTGGCGGGCTTACAAGAAGGGGGCCGCCCTCGCCAACCCCTGCTACACTCAGATCCACCCGACCTGCATCCCCGTCACGGGCGATCATCAGAGCAAGCTGACGCTGATGTCGGAGTCGCTCCGCAACGACGGCCGCATCTGGGTCCCCAAGAAGCAGGGCGACCACCGTTCGCCCGACCAGATCCCCGAGGGCGAACGCGACTACTACCTCGAGCGGAAGTACCCCGCGTTCGGCAACCTCTCGCCGCGTGACATCGCATCGCGGGCGGCCAAGGAGGTTTGCGACGAGGGCCGGGGCGTCGGCAAGACCGGCCTCGGCGTGTACCTCGACTTCGCCGACGCGACCAAGCGCCTGGGCGTCGACACGGTCCGCGAACGCTACGGCAACTTGTTCGACATGTACGAGCGGATCACCGACGAGAACCCGTACAAGGTGCCGATGCGGATCTACCCCGCTTCCCACTACACGATGGGCGGGCTCTGGGTCGACTACAACCTGATGAGCACCGTCGAAGGGCTCTTCGTGCTCGGCGAGGCCAACTTCTCCGACCACGGCGCCAACCGCCTCGGCGCCAGCGCCCTGATGCAGGGGCTGGCTGACGGCTACTTCGTCATCCCTTACACGCTGGGGAACTACTTCGGCACCGTCCGCTCCTTCGACAAGGTCGGGCTCGACCACCCCGAGTTCAAGAAGGCCGAGGCCGAGGTCAACGAGCGCTCGAAGCGCCTCCTGAACATCAAGGGGGACAAGACGCCCGACGACTTCCACCGCGAGCTCGGCAAGATCATGTGGAATTACTGCGGCATGGGCCGCACAGAGGAAGGCCTCAAGAAAGCCCTCGCCGAGCTGCCCGTCCTGCGCCGGGAGTTCTGGAACGGCGTCCGCGTCCTGGGGACGAACGACGAGTTGAACCAGTCGCTGGAGAAGGCCAGCCGCGTCGCCGACCTGATCGAACTCGGCGAGCTGCTTTGCCTCGACGCCCTGGAACGTCGGGAATCCTGCGGGGCCCACTTCCGCGAGGAATACCAGACCCCCGACCACGAAGCCCAGCGCGACGACGAGCACTTCTGCCACGTCGCGGCGTGGGAGTACACCGGCGACGACTCGACGCCGGTCCGCCACGTCGAACCGCTGACGTTCGAGAACGTCCACCTCCAGACCCGCAGTTACAAGTGACGGAGCGCCGGTCCGTGGCGACCTCCATTCCCACAGGCGCATTATCCGAGAGGATCCGTAATGGCCGGACAAGGTGAAGAGAAGCTCCTGAACCTGACCCTGCACGTCTGGAGACAGAAGAATCGGTCGGCTGAAGGCGAGTTCGTAACCTACCGCGAGGAAGCCCGCGGCATCAGCACTGACATGTCGTTCCTGGAGATGCTCGACGTCGTCAACGAACGGCTCATCAAGTCGGGCAAGGAGCCGATCGCCTTCGACCACGACTGTCGCGAGGGGATCTGCGGCCAGTGCGGCGTGGTCATCAACGGCAGCCCCCACGGGCCCCGCCGCGCGACGACGTCGTGCCAGCTCCACATGCGGAGCTTCCAGGACGGCGCCGAGCTGACCATCGAGCCCTGGCGGGCGGCGGCCTTCCCCGTGGTCAAGGACCTCGTGGTCGACCGCGGCGCATTCGACCGGATCATCGCGTCCGGAGGGTTCATCTCCGTCCGCACCGGCAACGCCCCCGAGGCCAACGGCCTCCCCGTGCCGAAGCAGGATTCCGACCTGGCCATGGACGCCGCCGCCTGCATCGGCTGCGGCGCCTGCGTGGCCGCCTGCCCGAACGCCTCGGCCATGCTGTTCGTCGCCGCCAAGGCGGAGCATCTCAACCTGCTCCCCCAGGGCGCTCCGGAGAAGGACAACCGAGTCCTGGCGATGGTCGACCAGGCCGACGCCGAGGGCTTCGGCAACTGCACCAACCACGGCGAATGCGAGGCCGTCTGTCCCAAGGAGATCAGCATGGGCTTCATCGCCCGGCTGAACGGGGACTACCGCCGCGCCAGCCTGAAGCGTCCCCGAGCCGCCGCTCCCGCCGGCGGCGCCGGCTGAGTTAATACCGCCTTCCATCGCCCCCTCGGCCCTCGCGCCGAGGGGCCTTCATTCCCCTCCGCTCCTCGCCTTCCTCAAGAACACCGGAGGTCCGTCATGCGACCGGCTCCGCGTCTCATCTTCCCCATCGGCCTGGTCTTCATTCTCGTCCCAGCCACATTCGGGCAGTCCTCGCCCGGCGACCCTCTCAAGGGCTGGAGCGCCTTCTGGTCCCGCACGCAGGGCGCGGGGTCGGCCGTCGCCGATCCGGGCGTCCGTCGCGACGAGCGCCCCTCGATCCGCGTCGAGCACAAGGGGGACCGCGACTGGAGCCTCGGCCGCGAGAGGTCGGAGGATGTCGTCCCCGGCGCGATCTACAACCTCTCGGCCTGGATCAAGACCGACGGCAAGTCGCGGGCCGTCCTCTCGGCCGTCATCCGCGATGCCAAGGGCGACACGATCGACTGGTCGTATGGCGCGGTCACGGCGACCTCCGACGACTGGAAGCACATCGAGACCCGGTTCATGATCCCCCCCGGGGCTAAGACGATGCAGCCCCGAATCACCGGAGACGGCCCCGCGACCGTCTGGATCGCCGTGTTCTCGGCCGACCGCAGCCCCGAGTCGATCACGATCGCTCCCACGCCGACCGGCCGCAAGCTGACGTTGGCGAACGATCAGATCCGCCTCGAAGTCGATCCGGCCGCCGCGACGTTTCGCCTCCACGACGCCCGCAACGGACGCGAGTGGTCGCAGAGCGCTCCGAAGTCGCCCCTACTCGTCGTCGGCAGCGAATCGACGCCCGATCACATCCGGCTCGACCTCGTCGACCCCCGGACGATCCTCAGGCTGCACGCGACGTTCACGCTTGACCCCGCACGCCCCGAGATTCTCGTCGAATTGACCGGCGAGGGCCCGCTCGCCGGCTCGCTGGCCTATCCCTACGCCTTCGCGACGACCGCCGGCGAGACGCTGATCATGCCGGTCAACGAGGGGATGAGCTACCCCGTCGACGACCCCAGACTGCCGCCGATGCACTACATCCTCTACGGCGGCCACGGCCTCTGCATGGGATGGTGGGGCGTCGTCGACGGCCCCAAGGGCATGATGGCGATCGTCGAGACGCCCGACGACGCCTCGATCCGCGTCCCTCGCGTCGACGGCCGTCTCCAACTCGCTCCGAATTGGGATCCGCACAAGGGGACGTTCGGGCCGGCCCGGAAGATCCGCTACATTCCGGTCGCCGAGGGCGGCTACGTTGCCATGGCCAAGCGCTATCGCGAGCACGCGAAGGCGATCGGCCTCTTCAAGACCCTGGCTGAAAAGCGAGCGGTGAACCCGAACATCGACAAGCTCGTGGGTGCGGTCAACGTCTGGTGCTGGGACGGCAAACCGGCTCCCATCGTCCGCGAGTTGAAGGCCGCCGGCATCGACCGCATCCTCTGGTCCAACGCCTCGTCGCCTGAGCAGCTCGCCGAGATGAACGCGATGGGTGTCCTGACCAGCCGATACGACATCTACCAGGATGTGATGGACCCCGCCGTCTTCCCCAGGCTTCGCTCCATCCATCGCGATTGGCCCACGAAGGCCTGGCCGGCCGACCTGATGATCGACTCCCACGGCGACTGGATCAAAGGCTGGGAGGTCGAGACCAAGGACGGCGCGAGGGTCCCCTGCGGAGTCACCTGCGACCGCCAGGCCCCGGCCTACGCCGTCGAGCGGATCGGCGAGGAGTTGAAGACGCATCCATACCAGTCGCGATTCATCGACACGACGACGGCCTCCCCCTGGCGCGAGTGCTACTCGCCCAACCACCCCGTCGACCGCTCGGAGAGCCGCAAGTTCAAGATGGACCTCCTCGACGTCGTCCACGGCCGATACAAGCTCGTCACAGGCTGCGAAACCGGCCACGACGCCTCGGTCCCGTTCGTCGATTACTTTGAAGGCATGATGAGCCTGGGCCCGTACCGCGTCCGCGACGCCGGCCGGCGCATGCAGCAGATCGTCGAAGAAGTGCCGCCCCAGATCGAGAAGTTCCAGGTCGGGTCGTTCTATCGCCTGCCGCTCTGGGAGTTGGTCTACCACGACTGCGTCGTCGCCCAGTGGTACTGGGGAGACTATAACAACAAGCTCCCCGCCGTCTGGGATCGTCGCGACCTCATCAACGCCCTCTACGGCACGCCGCCGATGTTCATGTTCACCGCCGACTCCTGGCGCAAGAACCGCGACCGCTTCATCAAGAGCTATCAGACGGCCGCCCGCGTCGCCCGCGACACGGGCTACAGCGAGATGCTCTCCCACGAATGGCTCACCCCCGACCACAACGTCCAGCGCACGACGTTCGCCAATGGAGAGACCGTCGTGGTGAACTTCGGCTCGAAGCCGTATCAGGCTCCCAACGGCGAAACCATCGCGCCCCTCGGCCTCAGCATCCGACCCGGGACGGCGACTCCCTGACCCACGTCGACTTGCATCGGCGGCCCCGTTGAACAATAATCCAACGTGGCCGCCGGGCGATCGAACGCGCCGGCGCCGACGAACCAGGGAGATCGGCATGACGGAGGTCCGGACGACGATCGCCGCGGTCTTGCTGGCCGGCTGCTGCGGGGCTTCGGCCCTCGCGACCGAGCCGCCGACGTTCGAGAAGGACGTCCGGCCGATCTTCAAGACGTATTGCCTGGATTGCCACGGCGGCGACTCCACCAAGGGGAAGCTCGACCTCCGCCTCCGTCGCTTCGCCGAGAAGGGGGGGACGAGCGGCCCGGCCCTGAACCCGGGGAACGTCGACGACAGCTATCTCCTGGCCCGGATCCAGGACGGCGAAATGCCGCCGGGAGAGAAGAAAGTTCCCGCCGAGCAGGTCGCCCTCATCGAGCGCTGGATCGCCGCCGGCGCCCCGACGGCTCGCCCCGAGCCGGAAACCCTCCCCCCCGGCCTGCCGATCACCGAGGAAGACCGCGCCCACTGGGCCTACCAGCCGATGCGAAAGCCCACGCCGCCGGTCGTGGAAGGGGCTCACGTCCGGACGCCGATCGATGCATTCGTCGCCTCCCGCCTGCGAGAGAAAGGCCTGGGCCTCTCCCCCGACGCCGACCGTCGCACGCTGATCCGTCGCGCGACCTTCGACCTGACCGGCCTGTCTCCGACCTGGGAGGAAACCCAGGCGTTTGTGGACGACTCGCGGGAAGACGCCTACGAGCGGCTGATCGACCGCCTTCTCGCCAGCCCTCAGTACGGCGAACGATGGGGGAGACACTGGCTGGACGTCGCCGGCTACTCCGATTCCGACGGCGACGGCTCCACCGACACAGCGCGGCCCTATGCCTACAAGTACCGCGATTACGTGGTCCGCGCGTTCAACGCCGACAAGCCGCTGGACCGCTTCATCGTCGAGCAACTCGCGGGCGACGAGTTGGTCGATCGAAAGGACGGGATCTCGCCCGATGAGGCTGAGACGCTGGCGGCGACGGGCTTCCTGCGGATGGTCGTCGACGGAACGGCGTCCGGGGGCGGCGACCTGCCCCTCGCCTCGAACCAGATGGTGGCGGACGCCATCAAGGTCGTCGGCTCGTCCCTGTACGGCCTGACGGTCGGCTGCGCCCAGTGCCACGACCACCGCTACGACCCGATCTCTCAGGAAGACTACTACCGCCTCCGCGCCGTGTTCGAGCCGGCCTTCGATCCGTCCCATTGGCGAAGGCCCGGCCAGCGCCTCATCTCCCTTTACACCGACGCCGACCGCGCCAAGGCCGCCGCCGTCGAGGCCGAGGCCGCCCCCCTCCAGAAGGCCGTCTCCGAGAAGCGGGAGCGGTTCATCGCCGAGGCGATTGAGATCGAGTTGAAGAAGCACCCGGAGCCCGAGCAATCGAAGCTCCGCGAGGCCCGGGCTGAGGCGGCCGACAAGCGGACTCCGGAGCAGAAACAACTGCTGGCCGACAACCCCAGCCTGAACATCACCTCGGGCGTCCTCTACCAGTACAACGCCAAGGCCGCCGAGGAACTCAAGAAGGACGATCAGGCCGTCGCCGCGAAGCGTGCGGAGAAGCCGACCGAGGATTTCGTCGCGGTGCTCGACGAGGCTCCCGGCATCCGCCCCGAGACGAAGATCTTCCACCGAGGCGACCATCGCCAGCCAACCCGGGCCGTCGCGCCCGGCGACCTTACGATCACGTCGCCCGAAGGCGGGCGATTCGAGGTCGCCGACGCCGATCCCAAGGCCGGTTCCAGCGGCCGCCGCCTGGCCTTCGCGAAGCGACTGACCGAAGGCCGCCACCCGCTGGTCGCCCGAGCCCTGGCGAACCGAATCTGGATGCACCACTTCGGCCGGGGGATCGTCGAGACCCCCAGCGATTTCGGCGCCCTCGGCGGTCGGCCCTCGAATCCGGAACTGCTCGACTGGCTGGCCTCCGAGTTGGTCGATTCGGGCTGGAGCCTCAAACAATTCCACCGCCTGATCATGACCTCCACGGTCTACCGCCAGTCGTCGCTCCGCGACTCTCAGCGCGACCGCATCGACGGCGACGGAGCGCTCCTAAGTCGGTACCCTGTCCGACGGATCGACGCCGAGTCACTGCGAGACGCGGTGCTCCAGGTCGCCGGCCGGCTGGATCGAATGCCGTTCGGGCCGTCGGTCGAGGTGGTTGAAGACGCTCTGGGGCTGGTCGGCCCTGTCGGGGATACGCCTCGGCGGAGCGTCTACATCCAGGTCCGCCGTTCGCGGCCGGTGTCGTTCCTCACCGCGTTCGACGCCCCCGTCATGGCCGTCAACTGCGAACGTCGAGTGGAGGCCACGTCGGCTCCGCAGGCCCTCATGCTGATGAACGGGTCGTTCCTGCTCAAGCACGCGGAGGCCCTGGCCGGGAGGTTGATCGCGGGCGCCCCGGGAGACGATGAGGCGGCCGTCGACCGCCGGATCGTCGAGGCCTGGCGAACGACCTACCTTCGCTCTCCCTCCCCCGAGGAGACGGCCGCCGCACGCGAGTATCTCGCCGCCCAGAAGGCCGTTCTCGACAAGGATCCCGCCGCCAAGGACCGCGACCGGACCGCCCTGGCCGGTCTCTGTCAGCAACTCCTCAACTCCAACGAGTTCCTGTATGTCGATTGACCCGCGATACTCGACCCGGCGCTCGTTTCTGGCGAACACGGCCTTCGGCGTCGGCGCCGTGGCCCTCGCACAGCTTTTGAGCGAGGAGAACCTGCTGGCCGGCCCGAGCAAGGCCCTCCCCGAAAATCATCCCCTGAGCCTGGAGCCCCGGCCTCCCCTGTTCGCGCCCCGGGCGAACGCGATGATCTCGCTGTTCATGCACGGCGGTCCGTCGCACGTCGACCTCTTCGACCCCAAGCCGGAACTCTCACGCCAGCACGGCGTCGATTACCAGGGCGAGGTCGGTTTCAGCTTCGTCAACCGGGCGAGCAAGAAACTCTTCGGCAGCCCCTGGAAGTTCGCCAAGCATGGGGAGTGCGGAACCGACGTCTCGGAGCTGCTCCCCGAAATCGCGACCTGCGTCGACGACCTCTGCGTCATCCGCTCCATGCATACCGGCCACAACGGCCATGAGGTCTCGATCCGCTTCTTCCACGGCGGGATCGCGGCCCAGACAGGACGGCCGACCCTCGGGAGTTGGTTGGTTTACGGCCTTGGGAGCGAGTCGCGCGAGCTGCCGGCCTACATGGTCCTCTCGGATCCGGGCGGCCCACCCGTCGACGGCCCCCACAACTGGTCGAGCGGCTACATGCCGCCGCTCTACCAGGGGACCGTCCTCCGCCCCGAGGAGCCTCGGATCCTCAACCTCGATCCGCCGCCGAAGCTCAAGGGCACCCTCCAGGAGCAGGGTCTGGCGTTCCTCGACCGCCTGAATCGCAGCCATCTGGAACGCCATCCCGGCGAGGCCGAGTTGGAGTCGCGAATCCACAGCTTCGAGCTTGCCGCCCGAATGCAGACGGCCGCCAAAGAAGCGCTCGACGTTTCGCAGGAGCCCCGTTACATCCAGGAGATGTACGGGCTCGACGACGACGCCACCCGCGACTATGGCACACGCTGCCTGATCGCCCGCCGGCTGGTCGAACGCGGAGTGCGGTTCGTCCAGATCTTCCTGGGCGGCCAGCCGTGGGACAACCACAGCAGCCTCAAGACGGGCCTGCCCAACATCTGCCGGCGGACCGACAAGCCCTCGGCCGCATTGGTCAAGGACCTGAAGCAGCGCGGGCTGCTGGATACGACGCTCGTCCACTGGGGGGGCGAGATCGGCCGCCTGCCGGTCGTCGAGGGCTCGCTGGAAGCCAAGGACGCCGGCCGCGACCACAACGGCCAGGGCTTCACGATCTGGATGGCCGGCGGCGGGATCAAGCCGGGGATGACCTTCGGCGCGACCGACGAGGTCGGCCACCGCGCCGTCGAGAACGTCGTCACCCCCAACGACTTCCAGGCCACCGTCCTCCACCTGTTCGGCCTCGATCACACTCGCCTGGCGTACCAGTCGAGCGGCCGCGCTCAGCGGCTCGTCGAGAGCGACAAGGCCCGGATCGTGAAGGAAATCCTCCGCAACGCTTGAATCCACGAAGGAATCGTTAAACATGCTTCGAAGGCTCGCAGCCCTCGCGATCGCCATTCTGATCCCCTGCTCCGCCTTCGCGGACGCCCCGGCATTGAAGGCTGGGGTCTTCTCGGTGGACGCATCGCCGCCGGTCGGCAGTCCACTGACCTATGACCCAACCCAAGGGACGGCCCATCCGCTGAGTTGCAAGGGCGTCGTCCTGATCGGCGCGGGCGAGCCCGTCGTCCTCTGCGCGCTGGACTGGATCGGCGTGGCCAACGACGGCCAGCGCGAGTTCCGCCAGGCCCTGGCGAAGGCCGCCGGCACGACGCCCGACCGCGTGGAGATCCACACGCTCCACCAGCACGACGCCCCCATCTGCGACTTCTCCGCTGACGCGATCCTCGCCGAGCAAGGGATCAATCGCGACTACTTCGACGCCCCCCTGGCCCGCGACATGATCGCCCGCACCGCAGCGGCCGTCCAGAAGGCCGGCGCCGACGCCCGCCCCATCACCCAGATCGGCCTCGGCGAGGGCGTCGTCGAGAAGGTTGCGTCCAACCGCCGGGTTTTGGACGCCGCCGGCAAGAAGGTGGAGCACGTCCGCTATTCGGCGACCAAGGACCCCAAGGTCCGCGACAAGCCCGAGGGCCTGATCGATCCGAAGCTGAAGATGATCAGCCTCTGGGAAGGCGACAAGCCGGTGGCCGTGTTGACGTTCTACGCCACGCATCCCCAGAGCTATTACCGGACGGGACTGGCCAACCCGGACTTCCCGGGCATCGCCCGTGACCAGCGCCAGGAGAAGACGGGCGTCTTCCACGTTCACTTCAACGGAGCCGGCGGCAACATCACGGCGGGCAAGTACAACGACGGCGCTCACGAGAATCGCCAGATCCTCGCCGACCGCGTCGCGGCCGGAATGGACCGGGCCTGGAACTCGACCGTCAAGTCGACGGTGACCGCCGGCGATCTCGGCTGGAAGACGCTTCAGGTCAAGCTCCCCGTCGACCCTGAGCTCGACGAGACGAAGCTCATCGAAATCGTCGCCGACAAGTCCAAGACGGGCCGCGAACGGTGGAAGGCCGCCTGCGAGCTGGCCTGGGTCCGTCGCTGCAAGGCCGGTGAAACGGTCGACGCCTCGTGCTTGAAGCTCGGCGATTCGAGGACGCTCTTCATGCCCGGCGAGTTGTTCATCGAGTACCAGCTCGCCGCCCAGAAGCAGCGTCCCGACCTCTTCGTCGCCATGGCCGCCTACGGCGACTACGGCCCCGGCTACATCGGCGTGGAAAACGCCTACCCCCAGGGGGGCTATGAGACGAGCCACCACGTCTCGCTGGTCGCTCCTGGGGTTGAGGCGGTTTTGATGCAGGCGATCAAGACGCTGCTGAGCGATTGACCGCCGCGACGCCCAACGGTGATTCATCGTAATTGTCGAACAGGTCGGCGACGTCGTTATAAACGGCGATCGCGCCGGCCAGTTCCTCAGCCTCCCAGCCGCCCGATCGGACGGCGATCACCGCCACCCCGGCTCGTGCCGCGGCCTGGACGTCGTAAGGCGTATCACCAAGCATGACGACTCGATCCGCCGGCAGGCCGAGCTTCTCCACCGCCGCGACGACGATGTCCGGGTCGGGCTTGGAGTTCTCGGCGTCGTCGGAGGAGGTCTGCGCCTCGATCAGATCGGCGATTCGGGCGATCTTGAGGAGCGCTTTCAACTCATCGGTCTTGGCTGAACTGGCGACGCCGATTCTAAGCCCGTCCTCCTTCATGCGCTGGATGAGATCGCGGGCGGCGGGGAAACCGTGAAGCGTTGGGACGAGTTGTTCGAGGAAGAAATCGGCGCGATCTTCATTGATCGCCATGGCCGTTGGATCGTCTTCCTTCAAGCCGACGAGTTCCATGACCATCTTGTCCCCGCCTTTGCCGATTCGCTCGCGAATCTCGGGGAAGGTAACCTTGTAGCCGTGGGCGTCGAACGCGCGCAGCCAGGCCTCGGCGTGGGCGTCGTTACTGTCGATCAGGGTTCCGTCGACGTCGAAAAGGACGCCTTCGAAGGGCAGCATGACATCGACTCCTGAACAAGAAATCAGAACAGATCCCTTGTCAGGAAAGCCAAAGCAAATGCCGCGCCCGTTCAACGCCCCCCGGCCAGAAGACTCACGACTTCCATTGGCTCGGTGACGATCACCGCGGCACCGTGGGCCTTCAACTCCTCGACGCTACGGAACCCCCAGGCTGCGCCGACGGCCAGCATCCCCGCGCGGACGGCCGTCGTCATGTCGACGGAGGTATCCCCCAGGTAGAGCACGTCGGCCGCGTCGACGCCCATGAGTTCCGCCGCCTCGAAAGCTCCGGCAGGGTCGGGCTTTCGGGGAACGCCCTCGCGCTGTCCAAGCACGGCGGCGAACGACCAGGAAGCGAGAAACCGCTCCACGCATTTGCGCGTGAACACATCCGGCTTGTTCGACAGGACGGCGATCGGGATGGAATGCGCCGTCAGGGCGTCGAGGAGTTCGGCGATCCCCGGATAAGGCCGGCTGGCGACGTCCCAGCCGGCGTCGTAGATCCGGGCGAAGGCCGCAACGCATCGCGAAACGACCTCGGGGTCGTTCGCGGCGGCGGCCGGCAGGGCCCGCTGAAAGAGGACGGCCACGCCGTCGCCGATGAACTGGCGGTAGGCCGAGATGGGCTGTTCGGGAAAGCCCCCCTCCTGGAGCGCCTGGTTGGCGGAGCGACCGATGTCGTCCAGGGTGTCCAGGAGGGTCCCGTCGAGGTCGAAGAGGACGGCGCGAGGAGGCATGGCGGCCGGGTGATCCGTGGGTGGGTGGGAGTCGATCGGGCCCGGCCGCGCGACTCACGCGAACTGGGGCACCTTCAGGGTCTCGCCGTCCTTGAGGGCGGATTGGTGGGCGATCGCGCCGGGGACGGTCATGTTGAGCGCGGCGGCGATGTCGACCATCGGCTTCCGCTTCTCCAGGATGGCCGTGATGAACTCGTCGGTCAAGTAACCGTGCGAGCCGCCGTGGCCGCCGGGATTCATCTGGGGCGGCAGCGCGGGCCGCGCAAGATCCGGCAGCTTCTGCTCTTCGCCATGGTAGTTCATCCCCACCATGAAGCCCCGCTGGCCGTAGACGCGGCCTGTCTCGCTTCCCGGGACGTACGTATCCCACGAGACGCCGATCCGCGCCATGCCCCCTTCGCTCGTCCGGAAGAGGCCGATCTCAGTGCCGAAGGGATTGTCGTACTTGTTGCTCTGGAACTTCTTCATGATGCTGGGCATCGCCTTGCACGTCACGTCGACAAGGCTCCCGCCCGACACGACGACGTAGTAAGCCGAGGCGTGCGTCGGATACCACTGCGGCGGCAGGCCGACACGCCACTCGCGGTACGAGGGAATCTGCTCGACGCTGTGGTGGTAGTATTCGCCCTCGGTGTAGACCAGCTTGCCGAAGCCGCCGGCCCGATAGACCTGGCGCATGGCGTAGCAGTCCTCGTGGAAGGCCGAGGTCTCAAACATCATGTACGTCCGGCCGCTCGTCTTCACCGCGTCGTACAGTTCGTGGGCCTCGTCCACCGAGCCGAACACCGCCGGCACCGCCGACGCAACGTGCTTGCCATGCTTCAGGGCCTCGATGGCGTGCTTTGCGTGGCTGGGGGCGTCGGTCGCGATGAAGACGGCCTCGATCGTGTCGTCCTTCACCAACTCCTCAAGCGAGGGGTACGTCTTCTCGCAACGGCAGACCTTCGCCAGCTCGGCGCAACGGTCGGGGAAGAGGTCGCTGACGGCCGCCACGGTCACGTTGGGGTGATCCTGGAACCCGAACGCCGCGCCGAACTTGCAGACCCCGTAGCCGATGATCCCCACCCGGATCTTCCGATCCGACACCGGCCTCCACACCTTGGACGAACGGGCCGACGTTTTGACCCCTTCCGCCCCCAGGATCTCCGCCCCCGGCGACTGCTGACCTCTGGCCGAACCAGCCGCCAGAAGCGCCAACGATCCGGCTCCAACCGACTCCAGAAAACCACGACGCGACGACATCTCAGGCTCCTTTCCCGGGAGAGGACTGCTTCAGACCGCCTGATGGTAAAACAAGAATTCAACCTACGCCAGGCGGGTCCTAAGCAACCTTGCGGATCAGGCGAGCGGGCGCGAGAAGAAGAGGGCGTGCGTGCTGTCGTTGTAGGGATCGGTCTCCTCGAAACCGAAGGACCGATAAAGCTCCACGGCTCGGGCCATCTCGGGGGTCGAGTCGAGGACCATGCGGCGATGGCCGAGGCGCGTCGCGTGCTGGACGATCGCCGCGATGAGGAGCTTCCCCAGGCCGATCGATCGGTAGTCCGGGGCGACGTAGAGCCGCTTCATCTCGCAGACGCCGTCGCCGAGGTCGCGAACGGCCACGCAGCCGGCGGAAAGGCCCGCGACGGTCGCTAGCAGCAGGCCGCCCGAGGGACCGGCGTAGCGACCGGGGAGATTGGCCAACTCCTCGTCGAAGCGCTGGATGCGTAGGTTGTCGGCGATCGTCGGGGCGAACTCCTCGGCGTAGTCCTGGAGCAATCGGCGGACGGCTTCCAGATCGCCTGGTTCGGTGGCTTCCCGGATCTCCACCTGGTCGCGATGCTCAGCGCTCATCGGCCGTCGCCTCCGATGGTTCGAGGCCCGGGAGACCGTCGATGCTCGCGACGTTCTTCTGGCGACGGTAGGCTTCCAGGCCGTCCTCGCCCTTCTTGACGGCGAAGTCGATGAGCTGGGTGCGCTCGCCCTGGTAGTCGTAGAGCGGTATGGAGAAGCCGCAGGAATCGGCGATCCGCTCCACCTCCAGCACGATCACGGCGCGAGCGCCGGGGGTGTCGGGGAAGCGAGGAGAGAGCGTCGCCCACTCGTCGTCGCGAGGCTCGACGACTCGTCCTCGGCCCTGGAGCCGGAGGATTAGGGGACGGCCCTCGAAGGCGCAGAACATGATGGTCATCCGACCGTTCTCGCGGAGGTGGGCGATCGTCTCCACGCCGCTGCCGGTCAGGTCCAGATAGCCGACCGTCTTCGGCCCCAGGACTCGAAACGTGTCGTGTCCCTTGGGTGAGACGTTGAGCCGACCGTCCGGGTTGTTGGGCGCGGTCCCCACGAAGAACATGCGCTGGTCGGCGATGAACCGGGCCAGCTTCTCGTCAATCTCCTCGTAAACCTTGCCCATCGTGTCCTCTCGTCGCGTGGTCCGTTCAATCCTTCGGCCGCATCTCGGGCGGCACGAGCCCAGGGCTCCGATACTGATAACGATCGCCGAGCTGCATGCGCGTCATCGAAACGATCTCCTGCGCGTGGCCCGTGAGATGCGTGAGCGCCTGGAACAGGATCGCCAGCACTGGGACCTCGATCTCACCCACGCTCCGATTCGTCCGACGCGTCTCGACGAGAGCCGTCGGCGACAGGCCGTCGAGGACGTCTTCAGCCCCAGCTACGGCCTCGTCGAAGCGCTGGAGCAATTCGGCCTTGGGCAATTCCCGACGCTCCGTGAACTCGCCGAAGCGGTCACGCACGTCGGGCTCGCCGCCGACGTCCGACCGGAACCGCTGGCGAAGGTTGCCCGCCAGGTGGAGCAGCAGGTTGCCGATGCTGTTCATCCCCTCGCGAGGCCGCCACCAGAGCTGCTGCTCGTCAAGCTGGCCGACGCAATGCCGGATCAGGCCGACGCTCTCGTCGAGTCTCGTGCGGGCCTCGATCAGAAAGGCCCTGGCGACGGCGTCTTCTCCCTGGATCGGGCTCATGCTGGGAATCCCTCGATGGACCTCATGCGGAGGCGGATGAGCAGGTCGTCGAGCGCCGGACGGGCGTCGGTCCGCTCGGGGAGACTGCTGGATCGGCCGGCGGCCTCCAGGGCGGCCCGGAGGCGTTCATACTCGCCGCGGTGGAAAGCGACGTCGGCGTCCTCGAGCGTCTCCTTTTCGCGGCCGCCGACCTTGCGGGCGATCAGGTCGTCGACATGCGAAAGCCGCGCCTCCTCGTTCAGCCGGACGAGGTTCGCCTCGACCTCGCCCGTACGCATCAGATGGATGCCGGTCAGCAGCACGCGATAGCAATACAAGAGCGGCTTGATGCGCCGGGGTTGCTCCTTCTCGAAGAGCCGCCATTGGGTCTCGGCGAAGCCCAGGTAATGATAGCCGTGGAAGCAAGTGACGCAGCGGCCGGCGATCGCCTTCAACTCCTCGTGCTCGGGAGTGGTGACGACGATCAGCGGCGAATGCACCTGCTCCAGCACGTAGCCGTTCTTCTTCAGCATGAGGTTGAAGAATTTGAGGGCGTCGTGCGTGACCAGGTCGAGTTCGAAGCCGTCGGTGTCCTTGCGATCGACCTGGACGGTCCACGGGCCGGGATCCAATCCGAGGACGCGATCCGCCGGCAAGACGTGACAGCCGCGCAGGTCGAAGTCGGAATCTGGCGAGGCGAAGCCGTAGAGGTGCGCTCCGCTGATCGTGGCGAAGATCAGCGGGAACGGATGTTCGGCGGCGGCGGTTGCAAGGCGTCGATCGGCGTCCATTACAGCAGGTCCTTCACGCGATCCAGCTCCGCCTGGACGGCGCGGAGGGCGACGACGACGCGGTCGGGCTCGACGACGCAGGCGTCGAGGCTGCCGTAGTGTTCCTCCAGGCATCGCATCAGCAGGTCCTTAATCCTCGGCTCGTCGGGGCCGGCCGGCAGCTTGCTCTCGGCGCAGGCGCGTTCGAGTTGCTTCTCCTTGTCGTCGAACCAGGATCGCAGGCGTTCCTCGGTCCATTCGCCGCGACGGATGGCCTTGAGGCGTTCGTTGTCGCGCTGGAGGTCGACGTCCCCCTCGGTCAGGATCTGCTCGACCTCGCCGACGAGGCGGACGACGTGGTAGGCGAACTTGACGTCGTAGCCGTGCTCGGCGACCAGCGCCGCGCGGCGGCCTTCGGGCTGCTTCGTGGCGATCTTGTGCAGTTGCGAGTAGGCGTACCCCTTGAACTTCGCCCAGGCCCCCTTGTGCAGGAACACGCGGCGGTTCTCGCGGACCATCTCCCCCACCCGCGTCGAGTGCAGCACGCAGTTGACCGGCGTGAACAGGGAGTCGAGGACGTTCGGGTTGTTCTGCATCGCCAGGTCGAAGAAGCGGACAATCCCGAAGATCGTCACGTCATAGGTCCGCCCGCGCCCTCCCAGGGCGTCGCGATCGGCGATGTGGTGCTCCTGGAAGACCTCGAACCGCTTGAACGGCTTGCCGAACCCGGGGATCTCGCCCCGAAGATGCGGGAAGACGTCGTCCTTCGGCGGGATCGCCCAGCCGTAGACGTCGACGTCGCTGGTGTCCGACGACACCCCATACGCGACGCTCCCCATGATCGTCTCATACTGCACGTTCCCCGCCAGCCACCGCGGAGGACGCAGCAACCCCTGATCGGCCAGCCTTTGAACCGTATTCACGCCGATCGCCCTCCCGATGGACCCCCATCGTAACCTCGACGTAATCGGCTCTCCGAAGGTTCGCCTTCCGAGTGTTCCTCCGAAGGGTCGCCTGTCGCCGGTCGAGTCGGGCTCACTCGAAGAGCTTCGGTATACCTCGAGCACCGTGGGTGATGCCGATGCGTATGTTATCGAGTATGTTCCAGCTTCATGCGCGCATGAAAAGACCCGCGACGGTCGGCGCGGCAGGGGGCTCACCCCTTCGCGATCTTGATCCGCCTGGACCAGATCTCTGGAAACTCCTGGAGGTCGTCCAGGTAACGGGCAGCCATTGCGGGGACGGACCGCTGCCCATGCTCCCATTTCTGGAGCGTCTGGACGTTGACGCCCAGGAACTGAGCGAAGATTGATTGGCTCGCGCCGAACTTGGCCCTAACCGCCTTCACGTCGTCCGCCGCGTAGGATCGCGGAGTCAAATCGAGCACGACCGTCCGCACGGTCAGCCGATTCTCCAACGGCTCGCCCGACTGGAGTGCCTCGGCTACCGATTGCAGGCGCGAGGCCAGGCGAGATCCGAAGGACTCCGCCTTCCCCTTGGCTCTAGGCTTGGCCGCAGCCTTGCCCTTGGTTGTGGTATCGCCTTTCTTCACGATCCGCGTACTCCTTATCCAATTCCGCCTTGATTGTCGCCGCGAAACCGGCGATCACATTCCGCTCGGCCTTGGTCAGGTTGTCCTTCTCGCCCTTGGCCAGCGTCATGGCGAGGACCACGACGCCGTATTCAGGAAGGGCGATGTAGAAGACGCGGTAAGAGCCTCTTTTGCCTCGACCCGACCCCGGCGCCGTGAACCGGACCTTGCGGACGCCGTTCGTCCCGGCGATCACGTCACCGGCCGTCGGGTGGGCGGCGATTTCCAACTGGAGGATGTGGAGATCGGCCTCGCTGAGGGCTAGGTCTTCCCCTTCGTCGCGGAACCCAACGGCCTCAATGAAGAGCGGCAGCCGATCCAGGGGGATGAGATGCGAGGCCAGCTTCCTGAAGTGGTGTTCGCTGTACATCGCCCATCCCCGCGGCGTCCTACCCACGGCCGCACTATATCCCATTGGGATAGATTAAGTCGAGAGGGGAGCAGCAGGGTTTGTATCCCGAGGAAACAACTTCCCCAGGACTGCTGGCCAGTCACAGGGAAGGCTCTTCCAGATCTTGCTGGGCGAGTGGCATGCGAGTGCCCGTCGCCATCAGGCCCCCTTGCAACCGTTCCTTCGGCGGCTCCGGACCTTGGCGAGCGTCCCCGTGACGTCGAGGGCGGCGACCTCGCCCCGGTCTGCCTGGTCGATGCCGAGCTGGATTTCCTTGCGGATCTCCTCGCACTTTATCGCTTGAGGCTTGTCCCGCTCCTCAAGCAGGCGCAAGGCTTCGCGAACCACCTCGCTCGCCGAAAGGTAAAGTCCGGACTCAACCTTCCGGTGGACGAGTTGCTCGAGTTCGGGAGTGAGCGACACGTACATGAGAAGCCCCTGGGCGAAATCGAACTCCTAGCCAAGAGATATCAGGAGTCGCAAGGATTGTCAGAGCTTGGCATCGACGTGTTCGCGAGCTAGCGCCATGCGCATCGCCTTCCTTCTACCCGGAAGTTAGGACTGACACCGACGGGCTCTTGCTATTCCTCATCCATGACCTTGAATCCGGCTTCTTCGGATCGTCGCTTCGCCCCTGGCTGTAATCCGAATGTCGAGTTGTACGTCCATTCGGCGCTGTTTGCGACATCCCATCGCTCCAGAATGGTGATCTGGCTGTTCGGGTTTTCCTTCAGGAGACGCGCATAGAGCGGCTCGATCTGCATGAGCTTTCGCAGTCGATGCTGGCTCAGCGTTCTCAGCTTCGGTTGCTGGGAGGCAGAAGCCCTCACAGGCACTTTGATCGCGAACGACCCTTCTTCCTCGAACGCCGGCTTTCGGAAGATGTTGAGAAGCAGCACCGCGGTCCAGCCGAAGATCATGGCGATCTTCCAATCGTCGCTGGCTTGATCTTTGAAGAACCGAGGGATCAGGATGTTGGCGGTGACGACGTCCTCGGTCGCCTGTTTCGACAACAAACACTTCTCGACCGACGGAAGGCATCCAGACCGGATCATCCGTTTGATCTCGTCCACGACGCCTGCTTCGTAGCTGTCCTTGCCGGAAAGAGTCCTGAGGACGCTGAGGCTCGGGACCTTGACCGATTTGCCACAGTCGCAATTGAGTTGAGACCCGGCCTGGGAGGTGGAAATAGGCGTCGTGACGCCGCAGGGACAAGAGTAGCTGTAGCCGTTGCCCGGACCGCTGAACCATTCAGTCAGGGCTTCGTTGGCGGAATCTAACATCGTCATCTCCCTGGCTATCTCAAGCCTTTGCAGTCGCGCCCGAGTATCCCCTTTCTTTGGAGATGTTTCAATTCTTTCGTTGCGCTCCCCCACACTCCGTGATACCACTCTCTTCAGCGGGGGCATAAGAGGGTGGGAGCAAATCCACTCGACGGCCGACGAGGGTGTGGCCACCAGCCGTCTAAGCACGCACTGCGGCCAGGAAGTTTGAATGGACCAGGCAGAACAAACCACGGCCCGACCTGCTCCATCCTTTCAATTTTCGTGCACGCCCGGTTAAGTTATCCGACGAGCGTCTGGATGCCATCATTCTCCCAGAAAACGGAACTGACACCGACGGGTGCCAACACCGACGGGTGCCCACACGGTCTGCCGACCCTTTGCTAGGCAAGAACCACGCGTTACGATGAGCAGGGTCCTGGGCATCCGGACAAATCCCCCTCGGCGGAACGTCGCGCCGCATGCTGTTGACGACCCATACGCCAGGCGAGCCGATGTCAACGAATCCTGATCATCTGAGTCGACGTCAGATCCTCCGCGCCACGGCCTTCGGCCTCGCTGGAGCTTCCCTCGCCCCGATTCCGGTCTTTCCGGCCGAGGATACGTTCCGCGATGACGTGGCGATCAACGAGAGTACGGCCCTGATTTTTCCCGAGCAGGCCCCGCTACGGCCGCAGGGAGACCTGAAAGACGCGCGGGCGGTCTGGTGCCATACGCCCAAAGAGCCTGCTCGGAGCGTCCTGCTCTACTTCCACGGCCACAACGGCTACGTCACCGTGGATGCCAAGGGTCGTTCGCGCGTGCCCGATTGGGCGGCTAGTGACGCCTTGGCGCGGGCGGGTGCTTCGGGGAAGGACGCGGCACCTCTCGTCTACGGGCTGGACACCCTCAGTCCGAGGCTCAAGAACGAACCGATGGTGCTGGCCCCCGAGGTCAGCACGCTCGCGACGGGGTCCTTCTGGGCGAAGGAGCCTTCGGGTCAGTACGACGACCCCGCGAGGCTGAAGTTGCTCGTCGAGGACTGCCGTCGTCATTTGGCCCGCCTCCCGAGGCCGGATGGCAGCCATTTCCTCCCTCCCGATTTTGAGAAAGAAGCGATCGAACGGGTCTACCTCTGCGGCCACTCCGGCGCGGGCATTCCGCTGGAAGAAGCGGCCGGATCGGCCATGATCCTGCCGGGAGGCGGCGTACCGACCGACCTGTGGCTCTTCGATTGCACCTATTGGTCCAAGGTCGAGAGGTTCGTCAAATTTTGCGAGCGATGGCACGCCGTCGACCGCCTTGCCGGTGGACGTCCAGACGCCTCGCGCTTCGTTTGCGTGTACCGCCCGAAGACTCAAACCGAAGAAGTCGCCGACGAGTTGAGGACCGCCATCGCCAAGAGCCTGGGCGTTGACGCTGGGACGCTCGTGATGAACCACTCAGACGAGGATCACGCAGCCGCGATACAGCCGGCCTTCAAGAAGTCGGGGGTCGTGTTCGTGCGAACGAAGCTCTCTCACGATGAGATCCCGAAGTTCTTCATCCCGGGCCTGATCGAGACCGCAGGCTCGTGATCGTCACCTCGATTCGCGATTTCGCATGAGATGCGGATACTCGTCCGGAAAGTTGTGCGCCGAGACGCTGCAAGGCGTGTGAGGCGATCACGGTTTGACCACCCAATGGCCTGACTTTGGATCTCTCTCCCAACGGCCCGACTTCCCATTCTTCTCCCTGAAGGTCCCATCGGCATAATAGGCCCGATAGTTGGTCTGACCGGAACGCGTCGGGAACTCCTGATAGGAGATCGGGACGTTCTTTCGTGCCCAGGAGACGACCCCCAGCAGAATCGAGATCACACCGATCCAGAGCATCGCCCCCCGCATCGAGATGCGTAGTTTGGGGAGTCGCATGTTACATACTTGCCTCGCGCTGATATTAGACCGGGGATTGCTTCGGTTGAGGATGGCTCAGGGTCATTCGTCGCCGACTCACGATACTTGCCCATCGATTCCGAAACCTCATTTTGGTGCGTGGCCCGCTGAGTGTCGCCCCGGTTTGGACCTTGGACTCCACGAACCTTCCAAGCTCGGGGGGTCAGCGAAAAGTTCAGAGCGTGGCTCCTGACACTGGTTCGCAAGCTCCTCAGCGTCGCACCAATGGCAAAAGTGGCACTTTTTAGATATTGAGCGCCAGAAAGCCCGTCACGACTCGCCCGGCTCCTTCGTTGCTGCGGCTCTCCCCTCCGTCCTCACCGCTTCCACTCTCACATTCGTCGAATCCGACAGGCCGACCTGGCTTCGGAGAGCTTCTCCTCGATCGGAATTGTGGTCTTGAGACCCCAATAATACAGAGGGAGGTTGCCCCCTGGAGCGATCGGCGAGGCTGTGTCAACGCCGTCGATCGCGAGACAGGAAGCTGCCGAAGGTGATCCCATCTGAGGAAAGACGAGACGATCAAATCAGGCTAAATCAGCCGAACGAAGCCAGCCGCTCAGTCAAACGCAAAACTCATGAACACAAGCATTTGCATCGCACCCACAACGTTCACACTCGCGACGAACGAACCCGTCTCGAACACAATCGCGTCGATACGCGGTCGATTGGCGACGGGCGGCGGCCGGTCCTTGGATGATTCGGTCGGAGCGGCGGCAGCGTTATGGGGAGCATGCGAAACCGCGCGATCGAAGCCAAGGCTGATTCAGACACAAACACCATAATCGCAGACGACTTACGACATCCTGTCGGCACACGAACGAAGCCGAATCGAAGCCGATGACTCTGGGCACTCGCGAACCGGGCGGCGAGGGAATAGAGTGGGGCGAGTGCGAGGGTCGACAATTCGCAGCGGGAACCGTCGAGAGGGTCACCACATGGATCGTCGCAGGTTTCTCAAGTCGGGTGCGATGGGGATGGCGTTGTCGCCGGCGTTCCGCGCCATGGCCGAGCAGGCGGCCGATCAGCCGGTGAAGCGGGTGGGGGTCATCGGGCCGGGCTGGTACGGCAAGATCGACGTGCTGCGGCTGATCCAGGTGGCCCCCGTCGAGGTCGTTTCACTGGCCGACGTCGACCGGAACATGGTCAACGGCGCGGCTGACATCATCGCGTCGCGCCAGGCCTCCAAGAAGCGGCCCCGGACCTACGGCGACTACCGCGAGATGCTCAAGGAGAAGGACCTGGACATCGTCCTGGTCGCCACCCCCGACCACTGGCATGCCCTGCCGATGATCGCCGCCGTCGAGGCCGGGGCCGACGTCTACGTCCAGAAGCCCATCAGCCACGACATCGCCGAAGGGACCGCGATGCTCCGCGCCGCGAGGGCCCACAACCGGGTCGTCCAGGTCGGCACCCAGCGCCGGAGCACGCCGCACCTGATCGAGGCTCGGAACGATATCGTGAAGGCGGGGAAGCTCGGCAAGGTCGGGTTCGCCGAGACCTACTGCTATTACGGGTCGAAGGGGAATACCCCGCCGAACTCCGACCCGCCGGACTACCTCGATTGGGACATGTTCGTCGGGCCGGCGCCGATGCGGCCTTTCAACTCCAGCATCCACCCCCGCGGCTGGCGAGGATATCAGGAGTTCAGCAACGGCACCCTCGGCGATATGTGCATCCACATGCTCGACTCCGTGCGCTGGATGCTCGACCTGGGTGCGCCCAAGACGGTCTCCTCGGCCGGAGGGATCGTGATGAATCAGCGCGGGGCCCGAGACACGACCGATACTCAGGTCGCCACCTTCGCGTTCGACGACCTCGACGTCGTCTGGCAGCACCGCACCTGGGGCTCAGCGCCCGACCCAAAGTATCCCTGGGGCGCGACGCTCTACGGCGACAAGGGGACGCTCAAGTTCAGCGTCTGGGGGTACGACTTCATCCCCACCAATGGCCCGGCGGTCCATCGCGACGTCACCATGGAGCTGGACAAGTACCCCGAAGACCAGACCGAGAAGGACATCGAGAAACACGTCGCCCCGGCCGTCCGCTACCACATGCTCGACTTCCTCGCCGCCATCGCCAACCGAGGCAAGCCGGTGGCCGACATCGAGCAGGGATACATCTCAACGACCGCCTGCATCCTGGCCAATATGTCGCAGCGACTCGGCCGATCGCTGGCCTGGGACGCCCAGAACCACAAGATCGTCGGCGACGACGAGGCCAACGCCCAGATCAAGAAGGCCTACCGCAGCCCCTGGGTTCATCCGGCCTCGGTCTGATCCACCCTCGGTTTCCCACATCCGCCTCATCCCCTGGAAGGACTCGACGATGAACACCCCGTCCCAACCGGAAACGACTCGACGCGGCCTCATCCGCGCGGCCTCGGCGACGGTCGCCGCCGGCGCAGCGCTCGGCGCACTCCCGACCGCCAGGGCCGACTCCTCCCGCAAGTCGGCCGCTGAAGGCCGGCTCAAGCAGTCCGTCTGCCGCTGGTGCTACAACAAGATCCCCCTCGACGAGCTGTGCTCCGCCGCCAAGCGGATGGGCCTCGTCGGGATCGACCTTCTCGGCCCCAACGACTTCGAGACCGTCAAGAAGCACGGCCTGGTCTGCACCATGGTCAGCTCGCACCCGCTGCAAGACGGCCTGGCCGACCCCAAATTCCACGACAAATGCCTTCAGATGATGAACGCCGCCATCGAGGCGACGGCGAAGGAAGGCTGGAAGAACGTCATCTGCTTCTCCGGCAACCGCCGGGGGATCGACGACAAGGTCGGCATGGACAACTGCGTCAAGGCGCTCAAGGAGATCACGCCGGTGGCCGAGAAGGCCGGCATCGTCCTCAACATGGAGCTGCTCAACAGCAAGGTCAACCACGCCGACTACATGTGCGACAACACCAAGTGGGGCGTCGAGTTGGTCAAGCGCGTGGGCTCGAACAACTTCAAGCTGCTGTACGACATCTATCACATGCAGATCATGGAAGGCGACGTCATCCGAACCATCGAGAAGGATCACGCCGCCTTCGGCCACTACCACACCGGCGGCAACCCCGGCCGCCACGAGATCGACGAGACCCAGGAGCTAAACTACAAGGCGATCGCCAAGGCCATCGCCGACGTCAAAGACGACGTCTTCTTCGCCCACGAGTTCATCCCGGTCCGCGATCCCCTCACGAGCCTCGCCGAGGCCGTCGAACTCTGCATTGTTTAAGGACACGCCGCCTTCTTTGGCGCGCAAAAAAAGCAGGCGGCGGGAGTTCATCCCGCCGCCTGCTCACCCTCGCCAGGCATCAGGTCGTCGTCGATCGGAATAGCAGGTCGTCTCGAGAGAGCGATCGATGCAGCCGTGGGAGTAAATCCGAAAGCCCGTCTACCGCATGGTTTCCGTCTCGCCTCACCCTCGAAGAGAGGCTTCGACCGCAGAACCGCTGACGTCAGAGCGCCGATGCATCCAGAGATCAATCGGCTCACTCACCCTCCGTCTATCTAAACGATAGACCGCAAAGTTCGTGACGTCAACTTAGTCTTGACGGCGAAAATCGACTTCTTGCAGCGGCACCTGGAGGAGTCGGCGTCGACGCAATCGCACAACCGCTGCAATCCTTAAGTTCCTCCCGATCGTTGCCGAAACCAGATAACACCTCTAACGCCGTGCGGACGTCGTCCGACGCCCGGCGCGCGGTGGGGCAGGCTGATCGACGAGGACGTATCCCTTGAACTGGATCCGACGCATAAGACCATATCTGCCGGCCCTGGGCCTGTGGTTCGCGGCGGGCCTCGTCGATCCCCTGGCCCGCGCCGAGGACCCCGCAGCCGCGTCCCCCCCATCAACGGCCTCCGCAGATGCGGAATCCGCTAAGGTCCACGGGACGATCACCGTCGACTTCGACAAGGTCACCATCTCCGAGTTGCTCAAGCTCGTGAGCGTCGTGGAGAAGGTGGACGGCGTCATCCACATCGTCTCTTCCCATCCTCGTGAAGGGGAGGAGGCCATCGTGGTCAGCAGCGCCCAGGGCGCGGTGGCGCTCGCTCGCACCTCCTCGCCGTCGTCGCCGAAGTTGGTCATCGGCTCAGTGAAGCAGGCGGCCCCCGCCCCCTCCCACGTTCACCAGCGACCCGTGAGTCCGGCGGCCTCAGGGCCTGAGTTCCCCCGCATCGCCGCTCTTGCTCGCTTGCTGGGAATGGAAAAGAACCCCGAACCAGCTCTGCAGCCCAGGGTCATGGCGGCGACGACCGCCGGCACGATTCCCGCGTCCAGAGTGATCCCGCTCGAAGTCGAGCCCGCCCCATCGGCCCCTGTTGTGGAGTCCTCACCGGCTCCTTCAACGCCGCAAGGGTCTGCGACGGCTCTGGAGGCGGGGTCGCGTATTGGCTCACTGGCGGGCGGCGAGCCGATCATCGTCGGGAAGTTCCACTCTCCCTGGCCGGCTTCAGAGAACCTGCAGGGTTCGACCAACCGCACCGCCTCGGTTCGAGACGCCGAAGTCTCCCAGGCGAGCCATAGCAGCCATCGGGCCGCCGTCTCCGTAAGCCCTCAAAAGTACACCTCGATGAGAGGCGACACGTTCGAGAGCCTCTCCCAAAAGTTCTACGGGGATGCACGATACGCCTCCGCCCTCTGGTGGGCCAACCGAGGTCAGGTCACATGGCCCGACGCCCTGACCGCTGGTAAGACGATCAAGATCCCCGGTCTCGGCCAGCTTGAACCCAAGGCGGTCATGGCCCAGGCCCACGCGAAGAACAACGCTCTCCCTCCACTCGAATCGATCGGCCCCCGTCGTGACCCCGAAACGGTTCGGACGTCCTTCGAGAAAGCCTCTACCGACCCCGCCAGTCCATCGACGACGAACGCCGGCGGATTCGCAGTCTACGTCGTGCGGCCCGAGGACACTCTCCGGATCATCGCCCGCGAGAAATGCGGCGACGAACGGAAGGCCCTGGAAATCATCGCGCTGAACCGCGACGCCCTCAGCGTCGAAGGGCGGCCTCGAGTGGGCCAATGCCTCATCCTCCCGGCCCCAGCGACGGCTTCGCCCACTCACTGAGACGTCTGTCGTTTCCTTACAACGCGATGGGCCTTGCCTCGGCGTCCCGAGGCAAGGCCCATCGCGTTTCGAAGTCGCTCAAACCCAGCCGAAGGTTCAGCGGGCGTTGAGCGTCCAGTAAGGCCCCGGGCCGAAGGCGATGCCGAAATGGGTCGCCGAGGGAGAAAGCATGTTTTGGCGATGCCCCGGCGAGTTCATCCAGCCCTGGGCGGCCGAATTCGCGTCGCCGTAGTTGTAAGCGCAGTTCTGGATGCCCGCCGGATTGACGTGATGACCCAGCCCGCGACGGCACTGCTCAGCGTTGTTCTGCTGAGCCCAGGAGGAGAGGTTCGGATCGTAGACGAGCGGGTGCAGACCGACAGACGCCCGGATCTGGTTCAGGATCGGGGTGAAACCGTAAGGGTCGCTCCCCATCGCGTACGCATCGTAGACGGGAGCAGCCTCCGGTTCGGCGGCGACGGCCGGAGCGGCCTCCGCGGGGAGTTCCTGCTCGACGGCTTCCGTCGCCGCGGGCTGAGCCTGGCTATAGGTGTAGTCGTACGCCGGAGCGGCCGGAGCGGTGTGAACGTGCTGGTGGGTGTGGGCAGGTTCGCGGAACCGGCTCACCAGTCGGGCGATCGGCCCGTCGGAGTCCTGGGCGGAAGCGGTCGAGGAAACGGCGGCGAAGAGGAGCGCAAGGATCCAAGGGGAGCGGATGTTCGACATGGAGTCCTGCCTTTCTCGATGATGAAGACTCGTATAGGCGCACCGGGGACGCTCCGAACCCCACGACCGCCCCACAAGAGGGACGGACCAGAAGGACCGGGTCGGCGAGGACGAAGCGGCCGGAAATCAATCAGAGCCGGAGGAAATCACTGCGGGGTGAGACTGTCGGCTGGCTGCGGACGCCATCGGAGGACGTCGGCAGCCGTTCGGCGAAGACGCTCCCCCTTAGAGCAACCGGCGTGCCGAAGCCAAATCGGAAAGAAATAGGCCCAAACGGGTTACGACTGAAACGACTATAACGGTCATGCCGCCGGAATCAGCGCCGGCCGGGAATTCGAGGGCGAAATCTTACAAAGCAAGTGAAATCTCATCCCAAAGTATGGCTCTGACGTGCGAAGTACGAGGAGGCGGACCGGCGTTGGGTGTCGGCCGGCCTGTTTCGACGGACGATCGACTGGGACAATAAACCCTGGGGCCCGTCGAATCACTTGTGTAAGGCGGTCGAGACGCAAAGCGACGACCGCCGATCGGTCCTCACGACCTCAAGTCAAGTCGGACGCGGACGACACCTCGGCCTTCGGATTCAGGAGACTCAGCATGGCCTGCTCATTGATCAAGAAATCGCTCGTCGGCGCGGCGCTCGGCGCCGGTACGCTCTTCATGGTGTTCGGCACGCACGCTCCCAGCTACTTGAAGACCGGCATCAGGAAGATCCGCCACGACGCCCGCGACATGGTGCCGCTGCCGTTCGACATCGAACGAGCCCGCCAGCAGATCGCCGATCTGGAGCCCGCCATCCGCGAGAACATCGAGCGGCTGGCCCGCGCCGAGGTGGACGTCGAGCACCTCGACAAGGAAATCGTCAAGATTCGCACCAACATGGACGTGGAGAAGACGGCGATCGTCTCCCTGCGTGAGAGCCTCAAGACGGGCGAATACCGCCTGGCCGGCCACAGCCGGGTCGCCTACACCGAGGATGAGGTCAAGAACGACCTGGCCCGGCGTTGGGACACCTTCAACACCAGCAAGAGCATCCTCGAAGCCAAGGAATCGACCTACAAGGCCAAGCAAGGCGAAATCGTGGCCTTCCGCCAGCAGCTCACCGGCATGATGGCGCAGAAGAAGGCGTTGACGACCAAGCTCGACGAAATCGAGGCGAAGCTCCATCAGATCGAGGCCACCCAGGCCACCAACGACGTCCAGCTCGACGGCAGCGCCCTGGCCCGCGCCAAGGAGACGGTGAGCGACCTGGAGAAGCGGCTTGAGGTGATGGCCCGCACCGCCGAGATGGAAGGCCGATACGCCGAAATCGGCGTCCCGGTCGAGATCGCCCCGACCCGCGACGTGGTCGAGGAGATCGACGCCGAGTTCAGCCCGACGTCGGCGCCGTCCCATGAGGTCAAGCCCAGCGGTAAGAGCCTCTGATTCGACGCCCGCGAGGAGGAGGACCCCCGAGGCCGTCCGGACGCCCGACTCGTGGCGGACGGCCGGCCTCGTCCGGTTCCCTTCTGGGTCCCGACGAGGCGGCTTTCGACGGTTGAGCGGCGCAAGGCGTCCAGCGTAAGATGTCGGAGATTGAAAACCCCATGGCCACTCCGGGCGGCGAATCAACCATGATGGGGCAATGGCGGGTCGTCCTGCGGCAGGCCGAAGAGGCCGCCCGGGCCGGCAAGTATGAAGAGGCGTTCGCCCTGGCCGGTCGGCCTGAAGTGGTCGACCACCACCAGGCGGTCCAGTTCCGCGGCCGGATCGGCCTGGATCTGATCGCCCGAGCCTCGCGACGAGCCTCGTGCGACGACGTGGCGGGAGCCATCGACGACCTGCGGTTGGCCGAGCGTATCGGCGCGCCGCCCGACTCGTTGGCCGCCGCCCGCCTGAGCCTGGCCGATCAGGTCGCCGCCGAGATCCGCGGCGATCTCGACGTCGGCGAGCCGGTCCGCGCCCTCGAGCGGATCGAGGCGCTGGCCAAGGACAAGATCAGCGGGCCAACCCTGCGACGCTATCGCGAGGTCGCCGAGGCCTGGCGGACGGCGACGGCCGAGGCCCGCCGCGGCGAGTTCGGCGAAGCGATGGAGAACCTCGACCGGGCCGAGCGCCTGGCCGCCGGCTCGGACGCCGAGGCCGCCCAGCAGGCGATCGCCGCCGCCCGCCGCGAACTGGAAGCCCGTCAAAAGACCACAGCGCCCATGGTCGAAGCGCTCTACGCGGCCCTCGGCGGCGGCGAATGGCCCAAGATCCTCGCCGCCGCCGAGGCCCTCGTGACGGCCGTCCCCGAACACCCCGCAGCCCGACAGGCGCGGGCGAAGGCGTGGCAGCAGATCGCCGCCATCGGTCCTTCGAGCGGATCGCAATGGTCGCGTCGCGATAAGGGACCGTCGCGCCCCGTCCGAAGCTCCGAGCCGGCCGACAGGGGCGAGCCGCCCCCAGTCGACCTGACGATCGGCCGCGTCTTTCCGGCGCTTGGACCGACGGCCCGCCCCGATCCGGGACCAGCCCGGCCGCTGGCGAATCCCTCGGCGAGCGGTCCGCAGGGTCGTTTCCTCCTCTGGGCCGACGCCGTGGGCGGCTATCTGGTCTGCCTGAACGACCGAGTCGTTCTGGGCCGCGCCGGAGCCGACAGCCCGGCCGACGTCCCCTTAATGGGCGACCTCTCCCGCGAGCACGCCGTCCTGGTTCGCGGCAGCGAGAGCTACATGATCGAGCCTCGCCGCGACACCTTCGTCAACGGCCGGCGGATCGCCGAGCCGACCGTCCTCCGCAACGGCGACGTGATCCGCCTGGGTTCGACGGTCGAGTTGGAGTTCCGTCAGCCCAGCCCGTTCAGCGCCACGGCCCGGCTGATGATCGTCAGCCGCCATCGGCTGCCGATCGCCGTCGACGGGGTCCTGCTCATGGCCGACACCTGCATCGTCGGCCGGGAGAGCCAGGCTCACATCCCGGCACCGGCCCTGCGGGATTCCATCGTCCTTTATCGCCAGGGCGCCGCCATCTGGTGCCGGGCCAAGGGCGGGTTCGAGGTCGACGGCCGTCCGTGCGTCGCTCGCGCCCCGCTGACCATGACCTCCAGCGTTCTGGGCGAGGGCTTCTCGTTCAGCCTGGAGCCCCTGAGTTCCAACTCGGTCTGACCTCGGAGTCGTTGCGACTGCCATGAGGACGACAACCGATCGATCCGGAATCCGTCCCCGGTCGCTCAACATTTCCCCATCCTCGGCGAACAGACCATAGGCCGGGAAGGACTACGACGTGGCCCGACGCGAACCGCCCCCGGACTCCGGAGCTGAACCACCGATGAACGCCATGGCCGACGCGCGGCTTCGGCCCGACATCGACGAGACGGTCCCTTATCGCGGCGACGACGCGTCGCCCCGCGGCGACGTCCTGCTGACGGGAATTCCTTCCATGATCGAAACCAGCCCTCCTCGGCAGGCCGGCGGCCGGTTCGCCTTCGGTTCCGGCGACCGTCCCCTCGACGGCTACACCATCAAGCGGGCCGTCGGCCGCGGCGGCTTCGGCGAGGTCTATTACGCGACCTCGGACTCGGGCCGCGAGGTGGCCCTGAAGCTGATCCTCCGCAACCTGGACGTCGAGCGCCGGGGCGTCGTCCAGTGCATGAACCTCAAGCACCCGAACCTGCTGTCGATCTTCGACCTGAAGTCGAACGACGCCGGCGATTCGTTCGTGATCATGGAGTACGTCGCAGGCCCTAGCCTGGCCCAGGTGCTCCGCCGGCACCCTCGCGGCCTGCCGATGGACGAGGTTCGACACTGGCTCAAGGGACTGATCGAGGGCGTGGCCTACCTCCACGACCACGGCGTCGTCCACCGCGACCTCAAGCCGGCCAACCTCTTCATGGAAGAGGGCGTCGTCAAGATCGGCGACTACGGCCTGGCCAAACTCATCACCGCCAGCCACGGCAGCGAGCACTCGGAGAGCATCGGCACCTGTCACTACATGGCTCCGGAGATCGGCTCGGGCAAGTACAACCGGCCGATCGACGTCTACGCCGTGGGCGTCATCCTCTATGAGATGCTCGCCGGGCGTGTGCCGTTCGACGGCGAGACCGTCAACGAAATCCTGATGAAACACCTGACGGCCCGTCCCGACCTGACGCCGCTCCCCGAGGCGTATCGCGGGATCGTCGGCCGGGCGCTCGCCAAGGACCCGAACCAGCGGCCGACGAAGCTCTACGACCTGCTCCTCCCCGCCGACGCCCCTCGCGATCCAGAGATCCGGATCATCGGCGACAAGGACTCACACCCGGCGGCTGTCGCCGAGGACGTCCTGGTCATCAAGGCCGAGGAGCCCGTCTTCTACATCGGCCCGGACACGGTGCCTCCGCGCCAGCAGGCGTCGCTCCAGGATCGCCTCAAGGCGGACTGGCGGCGGATGCGGGGGGGGAGCGGATCGAAACGGCCGCCGGTCCGGCAGGCCGGTTTCGTCCGCGCCGGGGTGGAGTCTCCGGCGTTCACGCCGCGCCAGGCGTTCGTCGAACCCGTCGAACCGCCGCTCGCCGCCACCGGCCGAGCCCGAGTCGCCGAGGCGACTGCGTCGATGCTCTGGGCGGCGTTTCTGGTGGCCCTGCTGATCCTGCCGGCGGCGGCCTTGCTCCACATCGACCCGGCCCATGAGGTTCCCCGGCTCGTCTTCCTTTATGGAACGGCCCTGCTTGGAACGTGGGCCTCGATCATCGTGAACAAGTCCCTGGAGGGACGGGATCTCGACGCCGTGGGCCGTCGCGTCGCGGCGATGGCCGCCGGCGCGGCCGTCGGCGGGGGCGCGTTCCTGCTGGAACAGGGGTTGATGCTCTCGCCGACCGCGACGCTCGCTCCTGTCTACTTCGCCGCCATGTACACCGTCACGGCCGGCTGGAACGGCCAGGCCGCTCGCGACCGCTCGCGGCGATTCCGCGTTCTCCCGCTGATCTGGACGCTCCTGCTGGCCGGCGTGCTGAGCCCGTTGTGGCAGCAAGACCCGGGCCAGGGCGCCGTGATCGCGGGGATCATCGCCCTGGTCGTTCAGCTGGCCAGCCCGTGGAGCGAGCCGGCCGCCCGATACAACCAGTACGTGAAGGCCGTTGAAAAGGCCCGAGCCAAAGGCCGTGTCGCCTGACAGCGTCTCATCGTGCGAGGGCCTTGAACGGACCCCGTCGTCGGAGATGGACCTAATCCCATGAAACGTCTGATTGAAATCCTGCTTCTCCTCGGCCTCGCGGCGTTCGTTCTGCTGTCCACGGTCCACGTCGTTCGAGAGGACCGTTTGGGACCGCGAGGCGGCCGGAGCGTGCACGTCCGATTCGGACGCCCCGGGGAGCCTCGCCAGACTCGCCTTCAGGTCTCCCACCGCGTTGAGCCCGTGATCCGGCAGGTCGCCGGCCGGGTCTCCGCGACCGAGGAGCGCGCCAAGGACGACGCCCTGCGGACCCTCGAAACCGAGGTCGCCGACTGGCTGGGACCGCAGGTCGCTTCATCCTGGCACGCTCCCGCCCCCCTGCTCCGCGACATGGTTGAGGAGACCCGCGTGACGCCCACGGAGAAGGACTACGGGACCGTCTACACCGCGGTCCTCGACGCCGACTTCAGCGACTCCCGGCGGAACTTCCTGATCGACTCGTATCGCCGCGAGGTCGGCCGCGACCGGACGATCAAGCTGGGAGCCGGATTCGGGTTCCTGCTCGCCTGCCTGGCCGCCGTCTCGGGGTACATCCGCGCCGACGAGGCGACCCGAGGCTACTACACCAATCGGCTGCGTTTGGCCGCAGCCGCGGCGGTCGGAGCTTCCGGCGTCATCCTGTACCGTTATCTCGTCTGAACTCCGCTCGGCTCCGAGTGGGTTTTCGTGGTCATGGGCCCCCGACCGGAGTTACAATCATCCGTGGGGGTCCATGGCGCACCGCTGGACAGGGCCCCGATCCAGGCGGGACACTTCCACCGATGGCGATGTCCGAATCCGACGGCCTCCTCGTCCGACAGGTTCGCGCCGGCAATGCCCTGGCGTGGCGACAACTCATTGAGCGCTTCGAGGGGCGGCTGCTGGCCTTCGTCGACAGTCGGCTCCGCGACAGGGCCGCCAGCGAGGACGTCGTTCAGGAGACGTTCATCGGCTTCCTCACCAGCCTCCCGCATTACGATGAGAAGCGGGACATGGAAGCCTACCTCTTCTCCATCGCCGCCCACAAGCTGACCGATCACCTGCGCAAGCAGGGACGGCGGCCGATCGACCAGTTCGGCTCCGACGACCATGGCCGTCCGCTCGACGAGGTACCCGGCGGCGCCCGCGCCGCTTCCAGCATCGCCCGCAGCGGCGAACGCCGTCGGGAAGAGGAAAGGGTTCTGAGCGAATCGATGGGCCAACTCATCCGCGAGTGGCTCGGCCGCGGCGACTTCGACCGGATTCGATGCTTGGAGTTGCTCGTCGTCAAGGGCTGGGCCAACAAGGACGTCGCCAAGAGCCTGGGTCTGACCGAACAGGCAGTGGCCAGCTACAAGTTCCAGACGATCGCCCGGCTCAAGGAAATGGCCCGACGCGCCGGGACGAGCCTCGACGACCTGAACCAAGGGTGACGGCGTGATGAATCGTGAGGAACCGCTCCCAGCCCCCGCCCTGATCGACGAGGAGACGCTCCGCGGCTACCTGGCCGACCGTCTCCCGTCCGAGTTGATGGCGCGCGTCGAGAAGGCGTTGCGCGAGTCGGCCTCGCTCCGGGCGCGTCTCGAAGACGTGCGTAACGATCGCGAGGACTTCCAACTCCACAGCCTCGGCGCGATCTGGCGGCGCTCCCGACTGACCTGCCCCACGCGCCAGCAACTCGGCAGCTACCTGCTCGACGCGCTCGACCCGGACCTGGGGGAATACTTCAGGTTCCACCTGGAGATCGTGGAATGTCCATTCTGCCAGGCGAACCTGGCCGACCTGGAAGCTCAGAGCGTCGCTCCCTCCGCCGTTCACGAATCACGGCATCGGCAGCAGCGCATCCTCAAGTCGAGTGAGCATCTGCTCAACGAAGACGGGAACTGAGGCGACTTTATTTCCAGGGCTTCGTCCCGACCAGCTGGGGGTCAGCCCCGGGCCGAGTGGCGTCTGGTCGGACGAGCGAATAGGCGTTGGGAGTCAGGCGGCCGTCGACGGCCGCCGGCGCCATCGAGAACTGGACCCCCGTTCGGATCGCCCCCGTCTCCTGGAAAGCCTTCGACCAGTCGTCGAACCCAGCGACCGCGGCGACGCCGTTGGGCCCCGCGACCCAGGCGTCGCCGATGACGTCGAGTTGATTGTCAACGCCGGACCATTTCAGCAAGCCGGGCTTCCAGGGGTCGTCCGATTGAGCAGGCGTCCAGTCGATCAACCGATCGACCTTCGCGGCGCATGAGACGACGTCCAGCAGGAGCGGTGCGTTCTCGGAAAAGCCGGCGATCTGGAAGATCCCCTCGCCGGCCACAGTGCAATGTTCCATCCTGATCGAGCGGCCAGCGTCTCGAACCCCGCCTCCCCCAAACGCGATCTTCGCCGCCCATCCCCTGCGCACTGATTTCTCAGCCTGGACGGCCTCGGTCGGGGTCCCGCCGGGGACGAACATCGACTGCCGAATGGTGTGCTGAGGCCCCGCCATCGCCTGGATCTCCAGGGCTGTCGCGAAACCCTCGAACCAGCAATCGGACACATCCAGAACCGCTCCATCGGAGACGACCGCGCGCGAGCCCTGGTAGCCTTCGAAAGGCGCGGTCCGAAAAGCGCAGTGGTCGATCAACCCTTTCCCCGCCAGCAGCAAAACCGGGGGAGACGAAGCAGCCGGCGACTTGGTGCGATTGACCTCGAAGATCAAGTTCCGGAGTTCAAGGTTGACCCCCGGTCCAACCGAGATGAACGGCTGATCGCCGTCGAGCTCGACCTTGACGACTACGGGTGCTTCTCCGCCCCCCTTGATCAGGAGGTTCCCTCGCCCCGACACCATGCGCCCCGGGCCTGATTTGAACTCGATGGGCGTTCCAGGCTTGAGAACGACGATCCCCTTGCCCGCGATCGCCGCCTCCATCGCCTGAAGCAGGTCCGGAACTGGCTTGGGGGAATGATCCGCCGACTGGACGGCGATCGAGGAGTCTCCCCAGTCGATCGGCGCAGGTCGGGGCGTCGGCTGGACGAGCTTTCCACCGACCAAGTTCGTTGGAGGCGTTTGAGCATGCCCGGCCCCGGCTCCACCCCCTCGCCAGAAAACGGCCAGGCCGACGGCCCCAAGAGCGAGCAACCCCAGCAGGACGCCGGCCGCCATCTTCCGCCGGCCGGAGAGGATCGTCTCAAGCGTTGACGAAACCGAAGCCGAGCCCGCGTCCGATACAGCCGAGCCGCCGTCCGACCCGGATGAGGGTTTCGAACCACTGGAGCTGAACCAGGACCGATTGGGTCGCACCGAGTCCAGTAGCGCCGGCTCGCGGAGATCGACGTGGATCGGGAACTCCTCGGAAACGTCGGCCTCGCTGCCGGTCTCCCCCGTGGAGCCCACGGCGGGCGCATCCGAGGGGAGTTCCGTTCCACGAGACTCAACGCTCTTCGCTCCCACAGCCAGGACAGGGCGGCGTTCGGAGCTCTTGTCGGCGAAAGGCTTCAACGCGACGGCGACTTCGTATGGGGTTTGGAACCGCTCCTCGGGCTTCTTCCGCATCATCGTCCGGACGACCTCGCCGAGTCCCGGGGGAAGCTCCGGAACCAGGTCCTCCAGCCGCGGAGGCTCCTGCGATTGATGCGCGAAGAGCTTCTCCGCCAGGCCCGGATGGGGGAAGGGCACCTGGCCGGCGATCATGTGGTAGAGAGAGCATCCCAGCGAGTAGATATCACTACGGATGTCTGCCGAGTGCGAATGGCGAGCCTGCTCCGGGGCCACGTAGTCAAAGGTGCCGACGGTCGCGCCGTCGCGCGTCACCTTCGCCTCGTCGGCCAGATCGATGGCCAGTCCCATGTCGGCCAGTTTGGCGATCCCGTCGTGGGTCACGATCACGTTGTACGGGTTGACGTCGCGATGGATCAGCCCTTTGTTATGAGCGTGGTCGAGCCCCAACGCCACCTGCCGGCCGAACTGTGCGGCCGCGCTCGGCGGGATCCTCCCCTGAACCGCGATGTGGAAGCCGAGGGTCTTCCCCTCGATGAACTCCATGACGAGGTAGTGGCGGCCCTGCGATTCACCGAAATCGTACAGCCGCACCAGGTTCTCGTGCTGGAGTTGGGCCCCCACCTTGGCCTCTCGGCGAAATCGCGCGATCGCTCGAGGGTTGTTGATCCGGTCCGGCGAGAGGATCTTCAAAGCCACCTGGCGATCGAGACGCGTATCTCTCGCGCAGTAGACGCGTCCCATGCCCCCCTGCCCGATCAGATCCTCGAGCACGTAACGGTCGACCCGAAAGCCCGTGATGCGGCCTGCGAGGAGCTGCTGCGCCTGCCAAAGGGTCAACAAGTCCAGCAACACCGCCTGGCGGCCGAGACGTCGGTCGATGTGCTCGGGCGCGTCGCGCTTCTCGGGAGGGATCGCCTCCCAGCACGCCGCCAGCGCCTCAGCGTCAAGAAGACTGCTCTGAAGCGCCGCCTGCCAAAATCGCGATGTCGTCGGATCGAGCATGCCGGATCCTGAACCGCCCAGGGGAGCCTGGCGGACGGGAGAAAAGAGGAGAAGACGCCCGCCTTCATCGCCGGGACAGCGTGGCCCTCCTTTTAATGTAACCTTTCCCCCCCTGCGCACTCAAGCATTCCAGAGATGCGAAAGGGCGAGCCGCCCCGCAAAGTCCGGTGGAAAACGTCGGAAAAGGCTCGCGAGAGAGCCATCGTCCGAACGCCCGATCAAGGCGGACCGGCGAGGTCGGGAACCGCACCCCGGCCTGGAAAGCTCGGGGGTTCCGGCTATTTGTCGCATGCTGAATGTCGTTTCTAGGCAGCATACGCGCCGACGTGATTTAACATGGGCCACTCGACAGTCACCGAACGCCTGGGCCCTTCGTTAAACCATCGCGTTCATTTCGACAATGAAGTCAACCGTCGGCGCCTCCGAGGGGGGGCGGCATCGGAGTGAAGGAGACTCGCGGGGATTCATGGTGGTAGGGAGGCCGCACGTACCCGAACCGAATCAGGAGGTTCTCGGCATGTCGCCTCAGATGATTCGACCCGTCTTCGATCCGGAGTGTCGGCGGGTCTTCCATGTCGACCGGCAGGGCGCGCGGGCGCACCTCATCGCGTTAGAGATCTGGAATCGGGCCACAGGACGTGACCTTCAAGGCCGTCGACTGATCATCTACCGCTGCCTTCGATGCGGCGGCTACCACGTCGCGACACGATCGGCCACAACGGAAACCACGACGACGGCTCCCCCCTCGGAGACGTCGGCGAGCTTGACGACCGAGCCTGGGAGCCCGCCGTTCCACTGACCGGCGGGCTCTCAAGCCGACCATGATTGATTCCAACACCTCACCGCGAGGTCGCGGCCAGGTCTTCGGCCAAACGCTCGACGACCTCGCGGGTCAGGTGGCACGTGGTCCGGCGGCGGCGGCGGTCGGCCGGGTCGTAGGCGAAGCGCTCGACGCGGCAAATCCCGTCGCGACTCAGACGCACCTCATAGTAATTGCGCGCATCGCCCCGGCTGGTCGGGGTCTGGCTGCGAAGCTGCACTTCGCCCCGGCCGCCGTCGACCTCCAGGACGTGGAGCGGCTCCATCAGATAGGTGACCCTACGCGCGATGCGCTCGCCCCAGGCGTTCAATTCCGGGGGCGACCATTCCTTGCGGTCGGTCGTCGCAAATTCGAGCCCGTCGAGAGCAACGCCCACAGCGTCCAGGGCGGCGATCTCCAGTGTTACTCGGTCGGGACCCTCGTCCACCGTGACGGAGCACGGCAGGTTGTAGGCCCGAGTGTTCTCGTCAAGCGCGGCGGCGATCTTTCGGCTCAGTGTCATGGGAAACACCTCCCAAGGGTCGGATCGAGTGATCGGTTCCGTCGAACGACAGCAAAGTGGGCCGCCCGTCGACGGTCGTCTCCAGGTGGACCGGGCGCGTCCAGAGGCGGTGAAGATGACGGAGAGTGTCCTGCGCGTAATCCAGCCGCAGGTCGACGCCGAAATGCTCCTGGCCCAGGTACATCTCACCGCGGTTGCGGTAGTTGCCGTCCCGAACTCGGATGATCGGCTGACCGAAGTTCGTCAGGTTGAAGAGAAGACGCTCCTTGATCTTCTTGAATTCGCGGCTTTCGATCTCGTACAGGTCGTTCTGCTCGTTGTGCTTGAAGCTGAAAAGGTTGTGGCGTTTGCAGAAGTCCTGCGTCAAAAACGTGTCGATGAACGTCACGTCGTTATGGATTCGACGAACCTCGAAGATCTTCTGACGGCCGAGACCGAGCTGTTTATCCCAGCGTCGCTTCTCCTCGTAGTCGTCGCATTCCTCCCACTCGGCGCCGAACTGGCCCTTGTTCCAACGCTCCTCAATGTCGCGGAGCAGTTCGATGCCAATCTTGTACGGGTTGAGACGCCCGGGCTGGGTCGCCATCGTCCCCGAGTGGTGGTCGGCGTAATCAAGAAGCTCTGAGGAGTGCAGGAGCTTCTGGGTCATCATCGTCGAGTGCCAGAACGAGGCCCAGCCCTCGTTCATGATCTTGGTCTGGCCCTGGGGGGCGAAGTAATACGCCTCCTCGCGAATGATCGCCAGGACGTCGTGCTGCCACGGCTTGAGCGGGGCGTGCTCCAGCAGGAACAGAAGAACGTCGCGTTCCGGCCGTTCCGGGAACGACATCGGTTTGGCCTTCTGACGCTCGGCCTCCTTGAGCCGTTGTTCTTCCTTGAGAACGCCTGGCGGGTTGATGAAGTCGTCCATGTACGACTTGCTCTGGAACTTCGAGGGCCGGCTCTCCGCCTCGACACCCTCCTCGTCGAAGTCGTAGCGGCTGACGGGATCTCGCCGCTTGATGAGAGGCGAGTAGACGTCGATCAGGTTTTCCAGCGACAGGCACGAGTCGATGAAGCTCTCGACGGCGTCCTCGCCGAACCGCTCCATGTACGAACGGATCCGACTGCCGTGGTTGGCCGTCTCGTCCATCATCTTGCGGTTCGTCTGGCTGAACCAAATGTTGTTCTTGAAGAAGTCGTTGTGGCCGTAGACATGGGCCATGACCAGCTTCTGATCGACCAACTGATTGCAGCGCAGGAGGTAGGCGTAGCAGGGGTCGTTGTTGATGACCATCTCATAGATCTTCTGGAGCCCGTAGCGGTAGCCCTTGGAGAGCTGCTGGTACTCCATCCCGAACCGCCAGTGAGGGTAGCGGGTGGGGAATCCGCCGTAAGCGGCGATCATCGAGATCTCGTCGTAGTCGCAGACCTCGAAGATGCACTCATAGAAGTCGAGCCCGTACTCGCGGGCGTGGCCCTCGGTCTCGACCTGGATGGCCCTGAGGTCGGCGGGAAGGTCGTGGGTGTTGACGGTCGACATGGCTCGGGTCTCTCGTCTCGGGAACTCTCGCGAATCTCAAGCCCGCGGTCGTGTCATCTCACTTCACGTCGCCGGCCCTCGAGGGCGTTTGGCGACGACCTCGGCGGCCCAGCGGCGGACCTCGTCCGCCCAGGCGGTGACGCCCGCCTCCATCGGCCGATTGATCCAGGAATGGACCTCGATGGCGCTGACGCCCGGGACGGCGATGCTCGCCTCAGTCTTGGCGTACCGGCCGTCCTCGCCGAGCGTCAGCATCACGATCTCGGTCGGGGTACAAATCCAAACCTCAGGAACGCCCAGTCGACGGTAGACCTCAATCGCGTCGTCCGCGTCGTGGGTGACGACCACCTCCACGGCCAGGTCGGGAGGGGGATCGATCCGCAGATCGATAACCGCTTTCCCCTGGATAAGGGCCCGGTTCGCGAGGTAGTAGGTCTCATCCCCTTCAACTCCACCTCGCTTACGCTTGCGGCGGAAGGTCGTCGACCCGGCTGGAAGGAACGGCACGCCAAGCCCGGCGAGAGCCGACGCGATGAAATAGTCGAGAAGCTTTTTCAGGGTTTCATGCCGATAGGACGGGGACCCGAGCGACAGCCTCCCGTCGAGGTAGGTCATTCTGGGGAGGCTGCGTCCACCGCGAAGGCGGAGCATCGCGGCGTAGCCGGCCCAGTCGATCCCCTCAAGGGCGACGAGTTGGTCGCTCTGGGTCTCGGCCGTCGTCTCAGACGTCGTGATGGTCGCCATGAATCCTTCCTCTCCGTGTCACGCTCGGGTCCCTTCTCACCTCGATGGGCCCTTAACGCCCGCGCCCCAGGAATTCCTTGATCGATTCGTAGATGCCTTCCTTATTACGGATCTCGGACAGCGCCAGGTTCGGGACCTCGTCAAAAGCTTCTTCGAGTTCCCGGTAGAATTCGCCGGAGCCGTAGGGGCTTTCGACCTGGCCGTAGCAGAAGAGGTTGCACTTGGGGAGCAGTTGCTCACGGAGCAGCCCGATGCACTGGCGGTTGTCCTCTCCCCAGTTGTCGCCGTCGGAGAAGTGGAGGACGTAGATATTCCAGTCCATCGGCGAGTGATGCTCGTCGATGATCTTGTTGGCCAGGTTGTAGGCGGAGCTGATCCGCGTGCCGCCGCTCTCGCGTGTGTGGTAGAACGTGTGCTCGTCCACCTCGCGGGCGACGGCGTCGTGGATGATGTAGCGGGTCGTCACCCCGTCGTACTGGCTCTTCAGCCAGGCGTCGATCCAGAAGGCCTCGGTCCGAACGATCTCCTTCTGGTCGTCGGTCATCGACCCGGAGACGTCCATCAGGTACAACACCACGGCGTTGAACTGGGGCGAGATGATCGGGTTCCAGGACCGGTAGAGCTTGTCCTCACGGATCGGAATGACCAGCGGGTCGCGCGGGTCGTACTGGCTGGACGCGATCTGACGCCGAAGCGCTTTCTTGTAGGTGCGCTTGAAGTGGCGAAGGCTCTCGGGGCCGGTCTGGCGGATGCCCGTGTACTTGTCCTTCTCCTCGATGATGTTGGCCCGCCCTTTGGGCTCGATTCGCGGCAGCGCGAGTTCCTCGCCGAGGATCTGGGCGAGGTCGTCCATCGTCAACTCGACTTCGAGGATGTGCTGACCGGGAGCCTCGCCCGCGCCGGGGCCGGCCTCGCCGTCGCCGCCGCGGCCGATGGGCGTGCCGACGTCGCCGGGGCCCTGCCCCACACCGCCCCGGTTCTTCTCGCCGTAGCGGAATTCAGGGATCTCGATCTGGGGCAGAGGAATCGACACGAACTCGCCGCCGGTCTTGCCGATCATCTCGCCGTGCGTGATGTACTTGCGAAGATCGGATTTGATCTTGCCCCGAACGATTTGTTTGAAGCGACTGGCGTCGCGATCGATTTTTCGCACCACGGCTGTAGAGCCCCCGCCGCTCGCTGGTTTGTTGGGTTTCCCGTCCTCGCGAAGTCCGACCGCGGCGCGACCGGGACGAAAACGCACCCGCCGCGTCGGCCCGGCGCACGCGGAACGACGAACGCTCCGGGGATCGCCTGAGATCCGCCGGATTCCACTTGGCAAAGAGCGATGAAAAGTTCGTAGGTGATGACGACTGGAACGAGTCGAGACGGGCCGGACGACGAAGGGGTGGGCTTGAATTGCGGCTCGCGTCGAGGCTACTGGGCTCCAATCCCGGGGATCTCCGTCTCCTCAGCAAATTGTAGGCCGCGCGCCCAGGCGTCTTCAAGACGTCCCGTCTCTTCCGGCCTTACCGCATGGCGCGCGTGGTTTTCCGGCATCACGACGCCCGACTTTCGGGCTCGTTCTGCCTAGTCCGCGTGCGGCCCGCGAGAAGGTCGGTGAGACCGTCGCGGGCCGCGCGAGGTGAAGCCTTAGTGGCCGCCGCGTTTGACGTCGCCGCGGGCGAAAATGCTGGCGACGTAGTTCAAGACGTCGGTTGCCGAATCCTCGTCGTAGCCATAGCTGCGGATCAGCCGAGCCTTGACGATGTCGATCTTTTCCTGAGTGTCCTTGTCGACCACGCTGGAGACCAGGCTGGTCAGCTTGATCGTGTCCTTCTGGTCCTGGAACAGTTTCAGTTCCAGGGCCTTCTGGAGACGCTCGTTGGTACGGTAGTCGAACTTCCGGCCGTCGAGGGCGAGGGCGCCGATGTAGTTCATGATCTCGCGGCGGAAGTCGTCTTTGCGGCTTTCAGGAATGTCGATCTTTTCTTCGATCGACCTCATCAGCCGCTCGTCGGGCTCCTCGGTCTGGCCGGTGTACTTGTTCTTGACCTTCTCGCGCTGGGTGTACGCCTTGACGTTGTCGATGTAGTTGCCGCAGAGCCGAGTCAGGGCGTCCTCGTCAGCGGCGATGGCCCGCTGGACCTCGTTCTTGACGATGTCCTCGTACTCCTCCTTCACCAGCGAGAGCAGGTGTCGGTAGTGCTTGCGGGTCTCGTCGCTGTTGATGAGCGAGTGGTGCTTGAGGCCCGACTCCAATTCGTTGAGGACCATGAACGGGTTGATCGACCGTTCCGTCGGGTGGGCGACGAGGGCGTTGGAGATCTTGTCCTGCACGTAGCGCGGGCTGATCCCCTGCATCCCCTCGCGTTCAGACTCCTCGCGAAGCTCCTTGATGTTGTCCTCGGTGAACCCGGGGAGGGTCTTGCCGTTGTACAGCTTGAGCTTCTGCATCAGGGTCAGGCCGGCGTTCTTGGGCTCCTCAAGCCGGGTGAGGACCGCCCACATCGCGGCCACCTCCAGCGTGTGGGGAGCCAGCCGTTTGCCGCGGACCTTGCGCTCGTTGTAATCCTTCTCGTAGATGTGGATTTCATCCGCGAGCCGGGTGACGTAGGGGACGTCGATCTTGACCGTACGGTCGCGAAGAGCCTCCATGAACTCGTTGGACTGGAGCTTCTTGTACTCGGGCTCGTTGGTGTGCCCGATGATGACCTCGTCGATGTCGGTCTGGGCGAACTTCTTGGGCTTGATCTTATGTTCCTGGCTGGCGCCCAGCAGGTCGTACAGGAAGGCGACGTCGAGCTTGAGGACCTCGATGAACTCGATGATGCCGCGATTGGAGATGTTGAACTCGCCGTCGAAATTGAACGCCCGGGGATCGCTCTCCGTGCCGTACTCGGCGATCTTCCGGTAGTTGATGTCGCCGGTCAGTTCGGTGGCGTCCTGGTTCTTCTCGTCCTTCGGTTGGAACGTGCCGATGCCGATCCGGTCCTGCTCCGAGAGGATCAGGCGGCGGACCCGGACGTCCTGCACGACCTTCGACCAGTCGCCCGCGTAGCGCTCCATCCTGTCGTTGAACATCTGGCGGCAGAACGGGCAGAGGTCGCCCACGACGTTGAAGTCGTACGGGTAATCCTCGGTCCCCTGGATGAGCCGGCCGAGGACGTCGGCGCGGGCGTCCTGGGGGATCAGGTGCAGCGGCTCCTCGTGCATCGGGCACTCGTGGAACAGCTCCTCGCCCTCGGGACCGACGTCCTTCCAGCCGAAGCTGAAGAGACGGCCTTCCTCCGAATGCGAGTAGCGTTCCATTCCCTTCTTTAGCAGCCGCGCCAGCGTGCTCTTGGAACTGCCGACGGGACCGTGCAACAGCAGCACGCGGCGTTCGGTGCCGTAGCCGTGCGCAGCGCTCTTGAGGACGTTGACCAGACTGATCATGGTCCGTTCGAGCCCGAAGATGGCGTCCTGACCGCCGTCGTCGGGGTCGTCGAAGAAGCGGTATCGAACCAGCTTCTCCTTATTGACGGTGATCTCCTCGGTCCCCTTGCTCGTGATCATGTCGTACAAGCGCTGGTAGGCCGTTCGAGTGATCCTCGGATCGTCGCGAACGACGTCCAAATAATCGGCGAACGTGCCGGTCCAATGCTTCTGCTTGTACTCGTCCGGATTCTGACGGCGGGCGACCAGGGCGATGAGATCCGATCCTGCGGACATGACGGGGATCCTCCTGAAGGTCGTTAATTCAGGCTGTATTGCGTCCGAGGGGGAGTCGATGCGGGCGGCGTCGGTCGCTCAAGGGGCGGGGTCGGCCTAAGGGCGCGGGGGGGCGTACGCCCCGTTCCGGCTGAGAGGCGCGACCGCATTGCCAATGAGAACGACGCGACGGGAGGCTGGCTCGACCGGTTCGGATCTCCCACGGCGGTCGACGAGCGAGCGTTGGTCCGGAAGGGGGACGAAAGGGTCTCCGAAGAGGAAGGAACGCCGACCGGGCCGCCGTCGCGCGACCCGGGGTGGTCGATCGTCATTACAACCCCGTTCTCGCGAATCTGTCAAGCGTAGCGGAGGCCGTCGACCCGCCTCCCAGGGCCGTATCAACCGCCGCACTTACCTCAATGGTACGACCCAATCCCTGATTCTGACCGACGGCGTCATAAAAAACCGGACGATCGAGGGTCCAGACCTTGGAGTCGCAACGAAAATCGGGGGTGTAAAGAGACGACGCGAGCGAGGCGTCGATGCAACGCACCCTCTCTTAATGATGACGCCGCAACGCCCGCAGGGGTTCGAGCAAATCAGCCGGCGTTCGGGATTGGCGCGGCTTCGATCTCGGACTCGGGCGACTCGGCGGCCCTCTCGACCTCCGCTGATCGAGCGACGGGCAAAACCTGTTCGGCCAGGACGATGAAGACGGCGAGAGTCCAGAGACCGACGGGGAGCGTCGCGTAGTGGGCGTAGGCGTCGGCGGCGGGAAGAACCCAGCCGGCCGGAGGAAGTATCTGAACCAGAGCGTAAGCGACCGCCGAAAGCCCCGCGCACGCAACGACGGCCATCGCCGTCGCGACCGCCATTCTTCCACCCTCGCGGCGGAGGCTCCGGCGGAACCCCAGCCAGGCCTCTCCCCATCCGCCGCCGCTCCAGGCGATCGCCCCGACGATCCCCATCACCACCAGCGAGGCGGTCTGAATCCAGACCAGTCCCGGCCCCAGGCTCCACCGCAGAACTCGGCCTGGCTCCGTCGCCATCCAGGAGGCCGGGAAATGCTGCGAGGCCAGCACCAACGCCGTCGCCGCATACCGGCCCGGCAAGGCGGCGAGGCATCCCAGACAGGCGGCTGGCATCAACCCGAACGCCCGTGAAGGATCGAAGCGCGAGCTGAAGTCCTCGCTCGGCTCGCCGTCGCGGATCTCCACGAGCACCCAGGCCAACAGAAAGCCGTCGCAGACCAGCATCAGAAAAGGAATGATCGCCACTTCAATGAGCAGACAGTTTCCGACCGGAAGATCGCCGCCTCCCGCCAACCGGCAAAAGAGCCGGTACAGCAATTGGAGTCCCAGACATGTGCCGACGACGCCCTGCCACGCCGAGACGCCTTCCTGCTCGAAGCCGTTGAGCCTCAACGGTCCTCCCGCCGGACCGAGGCCCTTCGAGACCGCCCGGAGCCTCCCCGCCGAGAGGACGATCGCCAGGGCCGTGGCGAGAATCGGCAGCGAATCACCCAGTCCCGCCACGTCGCGCAAGGGTGTGACGGCGGCCGTCGCCGCGTGTTCGGCGACGAGTTCGACGGGCGTCCGCCCGCGCTTGAGCATCAGGAGATCCGATCGACCGCGCTCGGCGTCCTCGAAGAAAAAGCCGACGCACTGGGAGGCCGTCCAGGAAAGGACCGTCAGCGTCAGCAGAACCGTGACCATGCCGGCCGCCCGCCAGACGCGCGTCATGGCTTCGCGAACGAGCCGAACGTGTCCCGGAACATCCACGAGTTGCCGCAAGACGGCCCCCGGCCCCTGCACCAGCGTCGCCAGCAACGCCAGCAGCAGCGGCCCCACGACGATGATCCAGAGGATCTCCCAATCCGGAGCCGGCCGCGACGGCGAAAGCGTCAGGCCGCCGCACCATCGCCTTAAAGCGAGATAGGCCGCGGCCGCCGGGCTTCCGGCTCCCGTCGCCTGCGCCCAGATCCAGGGGGAGCCCAACGAACCCATCGGTTCACCGCCCGAAGCAGCCCCGGCCGCGGGTCGGGGACGCCCGCCGCGGCCCCCTTGCGCCTCGCCCCGCCTAACCTGCGACGAGTGTAATCGGCTCGGGTCGGCGACGCCAGCGCGCATCCCGCACGACCATCGGATTCCGCGATTGCGACCGTGCGAGACGCGACGCGCGATTTGACGCCTGACCTTGAATATCGGCGCAACATCTGCTCAAAACAGAGGTTCGATGCCTGATTTCGTCCTGGCGGGCTTCAAGGCCTTCGCTTCCGGATCCTCGACCGCCGCCCGAGAGGTGTCGACAATGCCCCCAACCGACGCAGCTTCGGAAACGCCGCCGACGATCCCGGGCTATGAGGTCCTCCGCCTCATCGGCATGGGAGGCATGGGTCGCGTGTACCTTGCGCGCCAGCGGACGCTGGGGCGAAACGTCTGCGTCAAATTCCTCGCCAGTCCGACCGGAGGGCCCACGGCTGAGGCCCGCGAGCGGTTCAGCCGCGAGGCGAAGATCCTGGCGATGGCCGCGCATCCTCACGTGCTGACCATCCTCGACTTCGGCGCCTCCCCCGAGGACGGCACGCCCTTCCTCGTCACCGAGTACATCGAGAACGGCGACCTCCGCAAGCTCCTGCGCGACGGTCGGCCGATTCCCACGCCCCGTCGCCGCGCGATCCTGATCCAGATCGGCCAGGCCCTCGTCTACCTCCACAACAAGGGAATCCTCCACCGCGACCTGAAGCCGGAGAACATCCTGACCCCGACCGACTCGCTCGTCAAAGTGGCCGACTTCGGCCTGGCCGTGCTCCAGGAGGATCGCGGCCTGTTGACGCAAACCAACCGCGGTCTGGGAACGCTGGTCTACGCCTCCCCCGAACAACAGGCTGGACGGGTCGTCGACGAGCGGTCCGACCAGTATTCACTGGCCGCCATCGCCTATGAGATGACGACCGGGAAACGTCCGGTGGGCTCGTTCAAGCCCCCTTCCGAGGTCTCCCCGGGAGGCAACGATCGACTGGACGCCGTCCTGATGAAAGCCCTGGCGCACGACCCTGAAGGACGTTACGCCGATCTCGAGGTATTCCTCACCGAACTCGATCAGGCTCTGACGCCCGCCTCGGGAGTCCGCCGCCCGATCCTGGCCGCGGGCCTCGCCGCGGTCGTCCTGGCGACGGCCGCCCGATGGGCGTCGACTCTCAACGCCCCCGCCCCGGCGCCCCCGCCGATCGTGGCGCCGAAGGTGGACCCGCCCGCCCCTCAGCCCGACCCCGAATCTCCCGAGCGCCACAAGCTGATCGCGTTGCGAGCCCTCGAGATCTGGAAAGCGCAGGGGGCTCCGGAGGGAGAAGCGGGCCGGGCCGTCGCCGATGAGAACTGGGCCAAGGCCTCACGCGAAATCCACGAGGCCATCCAACTTCGGGCCTTCAAAATCTGGCAGTCCCAGGGGAGCCCCCAGGGCGAGGCCGGTGCCCGGGTCGCCGATCCGAACCAGCGCAGGGCGGAGGTGGAGCTTCTCCAGGAAGCCCTCAACGCGGCCCCGCCGGCTCCCCCCGCCCCATAGGACCGTCGCGTCGAAGCCGGCCCATCCCGGCGCAATCTTTGCGACAAACCGAATCGTCGCCGTGCCATTCGCCAGAAAAACAGACGGCGACTGTCGCTCATTGTTCTTATTTTTCGATTTTTTAATGTCGACTTGTCAGGCCGGCCTCGGAATCGCGTAATGTCAAGCGAGGCCGTCGCGAACACGTCGACTTGCACGACCTCGAACAGACAACCAGCGGACGTGCACCTAAATCCTCCCAGCGAAACACGCATCCACGGATTTGCGGTGATTCGTCATGGGTCGACGGCGTCTGCTCTCCCCGACGATCTCGACCACCAGGAGCAACATCCCATGAATAAGCACCGATTCGTCCCCGAGGGCGTAGCCCCGATGGAGGACCGCGTCGTCCTCAACGGCGGCGGATTCAAGTTCCCGGCCGTCGCGGGCGGGGCCAATTCCCTGGGGATGCACGGCGCGTTCGTGCTCACGAGCAAGACCTACGCGGAGGTCCAGGCCGCGGTGAACACGGCGATCGTGAACTTCACCCGCAACGCCCTGGCGCTCTATGACAAGGAAGGGGGCTTCACCGACGCCTTCAACTCGAAGGTCGGCGTCGGGACGCTCGGGAGCGGCTCGGCATCGTACCTGTATGCGTCGGGCACGGCCCTGGCCCACATCGACGCTCGGATGGCCGCCCTTGAGGCTCGCCTCCCCTACGGCCGCGGCCTGGGGACGAACAACCCGACGGGAGGCGCCGGGCTCTCCAACTTCACGGCCCAGACGAGCACAAACCCGGCGCTGACGGACGACGGCGGCCAATCGGTGGCGGAACTGCTTGAAACCGCGATCACCACAGCCACGACCCGATCCGAGCTGGCCGCGAACCTGGCGAGCGTCCGGACCGAGGTTCTGAGCTGGGGGAACAACGGGAACACGGTGGGGATCCTTCCCGAGTACGTCGTGGCCTTCGGTCCAGCCGGCTCGAAAGACTTCGGCACCATGAACTCGAAGTCGCATTAACCTCCCCGGGGCGGCCCATGTTCGCCCTGGATCGCGGGCGGGCCGCGCAGCGGAATCCCCTGGGCCTCCGCTGTTCGCGGCCTCGCCGTCTGCTATGATGTCGGCCTCGATCGGCCGCCGTTCGCTCTCGGACCGCGGCCGAGCCAGGCGACTTCGGAGGTCGGATGTCATCAGATTTCTCGATCGCGCGGCCCGACGCTCTCGCCTCTCGCGAGGGGACCGCGAAGGAACGGATGAAGGCCCTCGTCGTCGGGGGCTCGGGACAGATCGGCGGCTGGCTGCTCCGCTACCTCGAAGCGCGAGGGCATGAGGCGACGGGGACGTACTCCACCCGGTCCTTTCCCGGGCTGACCCCGCTCGACGCCGCCGACGGTGACGCCGCCGCCAGGCTCATCGATGATCTCCACCCGGAGGTCGTCTTCTATCCCGCCGGCTTCACCTGGGTCGACGGCTGCGAACGCGATCGGGCCAAGGCCTACGGCGCGAATCTGGAACAGCCTCTAACCGTCGCCAAGGCCGCCGCCAGGGCCGGCGCGCGGTTCGTCTACTTCTCGACCGACTACGTCTTCGACGGGAAGTCCGGCCCCTACGCCGAGGCCGACCCGGTCAATCCGCTGTCCGTCTACGCGCAGGCCAAGCGCGACGCCGAGGATGCACTCGAGGCCGCGATCGGCGACCGGCTCTTGACCGCCCGCACCTGCTGGGTTTTCGGCCCCGAACGACAGGGGAAGAACTTCGCCTATCAGCTCATCCGCAACCTGATGCAGGGCAAATCCATGCCCTGCCCCAGCGATCAGGTCTCCAGCCCGAGCTACGGCCCCGACGTCGCCCACGCCGTGCTGGCTCTGACTGAGGCCGGAGCCTCCGGAATGGTCCACGTGGTCGGTCCCGAGGTCATGGACCGCGTCGCCTTCGCCCGCGCAATCGCCCGCGCCTTCGGGTTAGACCCGTCGCTGATCGTCGGCAGACCAACGGCCGAGATCGCCCAGGGCGCCCCCCGACCACTGGATTCAGGCCTGAAGATCGACCGGCTGGAATCCGTCCTGCCCGGGATGATGCGACCGCTCGACGCGACCCTGGCCGACTTCCGAGCCAAGCTCGAAGACCCGGCCCTGCAGGACTGGGTCGAGCCCACGACCCCAGGAGCCTGAGCCACTGCCACGCAGAGATGATTTTCGCATTTCGAAATCTTCCTCCCTGGAGGGGGAAGACAGACCGCGAAGCGGTCAGATGAGGGGGATGACCGGCGCGGGATTGCGAACGCCCGTCGGAAGCGCATCCGAAGCCGATCATCCTTCCTCTGTACACCGAGCCCAAAGCGCTCCGCACCGTCCTTCGAAGCCGAGGAACGTCAACGGTGGATGCGACGCCCGACCAACCCCCGGCAGCACCGGACGACACGCCTCCCCAGGCCGCGGACGACGCGGCGGGCGCGCTGAACGAGGTCGCGGCGGGCGGACTGCTCGAACGCGCCCCGGGGGCGGGCGAGGTCCGAACGCTGGCCTACGTGCTGATCGTCGCGGCGACTTCGCTCTACCTGCTTGAACGCCTGGAGCCTGTGCTTCGGCCCCTGCTGATCGCCGTCCTCCTCTGCTACCTCTTCCTCCCGTTCTACAACAGACTGCGGAAGCGGGTGCAGCCCGTGGTCGCGTTCATCATGATCGCGGGAGGGTTCACGATCGGCGTCCTGGCCCTGGGCCGAATGGTCTTCCATGACGTCGTCACGATCGACCAGAACCGCCCTCGCTATCAGGCGCGTGAGACAGAGTTGGAACAGGGCTTCCGCAAAGCGGCCGCCGGCCTGACCCCCGCCTTCGCCAGACACCGCACCTCAGGCGACGCTGCGTCTCCGGACGATTCGCTCTCCGCTGAGCTGTCCGACCGGCTGGTCCGGGGAGCGGCGACGGCCTTCGTGTCGATCGGCCTGGAGTCGATCGTGGTCGCCTTCTACATGATCTTCCTGTTGCAGTCGGCGGCGGGGCTGCCGGACCGCATCCGCTCCAGCTTCTCGTCCCAGCGAGCCGGGCGGATCATGAAGATTGTGGATTCGATCAACCTCGCGGTCTCGGAATACCTGGCGGTGAAGGTCAAGGCGAGCCTGCTGGTGGCTGTGCCGGTGGGCCTGCTCTGCCTGGCGTTCGGAGTCACCGGCGCGGCGACGTGGGGAGTGCTGACGTTCTTCGGCAACTTCCTTCCTTACATCGGCCCGCTGGTCTCCATCCTGCCGCCGCTGGCGATCGCCCTTCTGGAGTTCTCCACGATCGGGCCCCCACTGGCGTTCGCGGCCATTCTGCTGACGATCCACGGCGTGACATCAAACGTCATCGAGCCGGCGATGACCGGACGGGCGCTCGGGCTCAACCCGCTCGTGGTGCTGGTCGGGCTGGCCTTCTGGAGCCTCCTCTGGGGGTTCGTCGGCCTGGTTCTGGCCGTGCCCCTGACCGTGATTTTCAAGATCATCCTGGAGCACACCCCGGCGACTCGCCCGTTCGCCCGCTTGATCTCGGAACAGGATTTGCCGTAATTTCGGTCCATCCCACTCGTCCAGGCGTTTCCGCAGGGAGGCACGCCGAGGGGATGGAGCGGCGACCACTCGTCGCCGCTGTCGAAGGAGCGTACAGCCGATGCGCGACAAGAGACGGGTCGTTATCGTCGGAGCGGGTCCGGGAGGGCTGGCCGCGGCGATGCTTTTGTCGGCGGCGGGGATGTCGGTCAAGGTCCTGGAGCGGATGCCGCGTCCGGGGGGCCGGACCTCGGCGCTGGAGGCGGAGGGCTTCCGGTTCGACGTGGGGCCGACGTTCTTCCTCTATCCCCGCGTCCTGGAAGCCATCTTCTCAGCAATAGGCCGCGACCTGCACCGAGAGACGACGATGGTTCGTCTCGACCCGCAGTATCACCTGGTCTTCGGCGACGGCGGCGAGATCCGGGCGACCCCCGACCTGGCCCGGATGGAGCGGGAGATCGCGGCGCTCTCCCCTGACGACGCGAGCCAGCTTCGGCGGTTCCTGGCGGACAACCGGGTCAAGATGGACCAGTTCCGTACCGTCCTGGAAACGCCCTTCCTCCGGCTGCGCGACATGATGTCGCCCTCCCTGGCGAAGATGCTCCCCCTGCTCCGCCCCTGGCTCTCGCTCGACGGCGAGTTGAAGCGATACTTCCAGGACCCTCGCGTCCGATTGGCGATGACCTTCCAGTCCAAGTATCTGGGGATGTCCCCCTTCAACTGCCCGAGCCTGTTCTCGATCCTCTCGTTCCTGGAGTACGAATACGGCGTCTTCCACCCGCTCGGAGGCTGCGCAGCGGTTTCCGAGGCGATGGCGAGGGTCGCCGAGGATCTGGGCGCCTCGATCTCGCTCGACGACGAGGTCGAGGAAATCCTCTTCGACGGCCGCCGGGCCGTCGGCGTTCGGTCGCGGTCGGGCGTCCATGAGTGCGACGCCCTGGTGATCAACGCCGATTTCGCCCGCGCCATGACGCGGCTCGTCCCCGAACGGCTCCGCCCCCGATGGACGAACCGCAAGATCGCCCGCAAGCGGTTCTCGTGCTCGACCTATATGCTCTACCTGGGGATTGAGGGCCGCTACGACGACCTGGCGCATCACACGATCTACCTCTCCGAGGACTACCAGGAGAATCTCCGGGACATCGAATCGCGCCACGCCCTGTCGCGCGATCCGTCGTTTTACGTCCAGAACGCCTGCGTCACCGACCCATCGCTCGCCCCGAAGGATCGCAGCACGCTCTACGTCCTGCTGCCGGTGACCCACCAGCACGAGAACGTCGACTGGTCGCGCGAGGCGCCCGCCTTCCGCGAACTGGCCCTCCGTCAGTTGGCCAAGGTCGGGCTCAGGGACGTCGAGTCGCGGATCGTCTACGAGCACCAGACGACCCCGGCCGACTGGGACCACCGTTACGAGATCCATCTTGGGGCGACCTTCAACCTGGCTCACAGCCTTTCGCAGATGCTCTACCTGCGGCCCAGGAACCGGTTCGAAGGACTGAGGTCCGTGTATCTGGTCGGCGGGGGGACGCATCCCGGCAGCGGCCTGCCGGTGATCTTCGAGTCGGCCCGGATCACGTCGAGGCTGGTGGGAGAGGACCTGGGAGTGACGGTCCCGATCGGCCGCGACGACGGTCTGCTCGATCCCGGGCGGCTGGCCGTACCGTCGCTGACCGGATTGACCAGCATGGCGCGAGGAGTCGACGCATGAGCCGTTCGGAACGCATCGGAGTGATCGGCGGCGGACTGGCGGGGCTGGCCTCGGCCTGTGTGCTGGGGGCGCGAGGGTACGACGTCGTCCTGTTCGACAAGAACCCCTGGCTGGGGGGCAAGGCGGCCGTGCTCACTGAGGCCGGCTACCGATTCGACATGGGGCCGACCATCTTGCTGATGCCCTCGGTCCTGGCCCGGATCTTCGCCGAGGCCGGCCGCGACCTGAAGGACGCCCTCGAACTGGTCCCGCTCGACCCGCAGTGGCGGTCGTTCTTCGACGACGGCAGCGTGCTGGACCTCCACGCCGACCGCGACGCCATGACCCGGGCGGTCGACGCCTTCGCCCCCGGCGGGGGCGAGCAGTACGGGCGGTTCCTCGACTTCTCCGAGCGTCTCGACGACATCTCCCAGCGGTTTTACTTCTGGAAGGCGATCGGCTCCGTTCGCGACATGTTCGACCCGTCGTCGACGTTCAACCTCGCCATGCTCTCCGACCTGATCGCGATGCGGCCGTGGAGCACGGTGGGCAAAACGATTCGCGGATACGTGAAGGACGCCCGCGTCGCGCAGATGCTCGACCACTTCACCCAGTACGTCGGCTCGTCGCCCGACCTCTCGCCGGCCATCCTCTGCGGCATCGCCCACATGCAGACCGGCGAAGGCGTCTGGTATCCCCGAGGCGGGACGCGGGCCGTCGCCGAGGCTCTGGTGAAGCTCGCCTCCGAGCTGGGGGTCGAGTTGGTCACAGGGACGAGCGTGGAGTCGATCCGAACGGACGCCGCCGGGAAAGTTTTGGGCGTCGTGCTGGGCGACGGGAGGGAAATCCCGCTGGCCGCCGTCGTCTCGAATTCGGACGCCGTCCGCACACATCGTGAACTGCTCGCCGGCCGAGGCGCAGCCGATCGCTTTGAGGCCCGCCGCAAGTACGAGCCGGCCTGCTCGGGCGTCGTGATGTACCTGGGCCTCGACCGCCGCTACGAGCAACTGGCCCACCACGACTTCGTCTTCTCGCGCGACCCGCACGAGGAGTTCGACTACATCTACAACAAGGGCGAACCGGCCCCCGACCCGACCTGCTACCTCTGCGCCACGGCTGGGACCGAGCCCGAGACGGCCCCCGAGGGGGGCGAGGCTCTGTACATCCTCGTCCACACGCCCTACCTCCGGCCGCACCACGACTGGAAGGCCATGTACCCGGAGTATCGTCGGACGATCCTGGACAAGCTCGCCCGGACCGCCGGACTCACGGACCTGGAGAAGCACATCAAGTTGGAGCGTTGGCTGACTCCCCAGGACATCCACGACCGTTACCGGGTGCTCAACGGGGCGATCTACGGTCTGGCCAGCCACGGCCGGCTGAGCGGCGGGTTCAAGCCGTCGAACCGGAGCCCGGACGTCCCGGGCCTGTATCTCACCGGCGGGGCGGCTCATCCGGGGCCGGGGATGCCGATGGTCCTCATGTCGGGCTGGATCGCCGCCGACGCCCTCGATACCGATGGGATCGTCGACCGGATCCGCGAGCCGATGGCCTCTCAGACGGCGGGCGCCCGGTGACGCGGAAGCCTGCGGCCGATGCTGTCCCACGGTCCACCCCGTGGTTCTTTCGGGGCTTCCGCAAGTATGCGCGACGCTTCGTCGGCCGGAACTTCCACGCCCTCCGAATCGATCGCGACGGCCGGCCCACCAATCCCCCAGGGCCGGCGATCGTCGCCCTGAACCACGCCTCCTGGTGGGACCCAATGACGGCGCTGCTGGCGACGGAGTTGTTCCCACCGTCGCGCATCCACTTCGCACCAATCGACGAGCTGGGGCTGAAACAGTATCCGATCCTGGAACGTCTCGGCTTCTTCGGCGTGCAGTTGGAGACGCCCCGAGGCGGGATCGCCTTCATGCGGCGGGCTTCGGCGATCCTGGCTCGCACGGAATCGATGCTCTGGATCACTCCCCAGGGTCAGTTCGTCGACCCTCGCGACCGGCCGGTGCGATTCAAGGAGGGGCTCGGCCGGCTTCTGCACCGTGAGCGAGGGATCTTCATCGCACCGATGGCCGTTGAATATCCCTTCTGGAACGACCGCCGACCGGAGGCGCTTGTCCGGTTCGGCCCGTGGATTGCAATTGGAGATGGCGCATCGCAGCCGGCCGACGCCTGGACGCGTCAGATGGAGGCGGCCCTGGAAGACTGCCAGGACCGCCTGATGGAATCGAGCCGATCGCGAGACGTCGACCGGTTCGAGACGTTCGTGCGCGGCTCGGCGGGCGTCGGAGGAATCTACGACATCGGCCGTCGCCTCCGATCGATGTTTCGCGGCGAGACGTTCTCGCCCGAGCACCAGGTCCATCAGCACCAGGATTCCCCTCCGTCATGACCGCGACGCTCGTCGCCTGCCTGCTCCTGGCGCTCGTCCCCGCCATCCTCTTCGCGATCAACCTCCGCGCGTATCGCCCGCCGCCAGAAGTCGGACCTGATGAGCAAATGCCCGCCGTCTCGGTTCTCATCCCGGCAAGGAACGAGGAAGCGTCGATCGGGGAAGCCGTCGAGTCCGTGCTGGCGAACCGGGGATGGATCGAAGTGCTGGTGCTCGACGACCGCTCGGAAGATGCGACGGCCGAGGTCGTCCGCGCAATCGCCGCGCGTGACGATCGCGTCCGGCTGATCCAGGGCGACGGCCCCCCGCCCGGTTGGTGCGGCAAGCAGCGTTCGTGCTGGCTGCTGGCGAACGAGGCCCAATACGACCTGTTCGTCTTCCTGGACGCCGACGTCCGCCTCGCGCCCAACGCCCTCGCTCGAATGGCCCGGTTCATGAACGAAACGGGTGTGGACCTGGCCAGCGGGATCCCGCGGCAGGTGACGGTCGGGCTCATGGAACGGCTGTTGATCCCTCTGATTCACTTCGTGATGCTAGGCTTCATGCCGATCCCCAGCATGCGGCGAACGCGGATGCCGTCGCTCTCGGCCGGTTGCGGGCAGCTTTTCATCGCTCGGCGGGAAGGTTATTTCCAGGCCGGAGGGCATTCGGCGATCCGCGCATCGCTCCACGACGGCATCAAGCTTCCAAGAGCCTTCCGCGCCGCGGGCCTGAGAAACGACCTGTTCGACGCCACGGACGTCGCCTCGTGCCGGATGTATCGCACGGCGGGCGAGGTCTGGCGGGGGCTCTCCAAGAACGCCGGCGAGGCTCTAGCAGCGCCGGGATTGATCGTACCGACCTCGGCCATGCTCCTTTGCGGTCAAGTCGCGCCCTTCTTGATGCCGGCGGCGATCCTCGCGGCCTGGCCTCGGGTCTGGACGCGGGGCGAGATCGCGGCAGCGGTGGTTGCCCTGGCGGCGGCCTGGCTGCCGAGGTTCGCCGCCGTCGCGAGGTTCCGACAGCCGTTCCTCGGCGCCGTGTTGCATCCGATCGGCGTCGCACTGCTTGTGGCGATCCAGTGGCAGGCGTTCGTCCGCAACGCTCTGGGTCGGCCGATCGAGTGGAAAGGGCGCGGGTATGGATCGCCGGGATCGGGGACGCTGTCGGAACAACCCTGAGCTTACGGCCCGGGTGCGAAGACGATCGCCAGCGCCAGGAGCGTCGTGACGAAGAGAATCCCCCACGCCTTGACCTGGCTGCTCACCCGGGGAGGGAAGAACGGTTCCTCCTCGGTCATGCTCCGATGGACGACCGCCGGACAGACGTGCCGGCGCGATCGGAGGATGAAATCGGTCCGGCCGCAGTCCAAACAGTGGTATTGAATCAACATCAACGAGACGAAACCCGCGAACAGGCTGGCCAGGAAGAGGTAGACGTTCCGAACCTCCAGCGAATTCCAGAGAAGCGTCCAAACCCCCAGCAGCGCAAGGACTGTCAGCAGCGGGTTGACGACCAGCCGCTGATATAACGCGACGTCCTCCGCGGCCACCGGTCTCGGCCGAGCCGTCATATCGAGATCGGGATCGAACCGGGCCATGTGCACCTCTGGGGCCTCCATCGGCCCTCCCCTCTCAAGTCCGCTTGACACTCCCGCGCACCGGCCGAGATAATTCCCTCTCGAATGGATGAGGCTCGTCGTCCGCCCCCGCCCCAGGGCTCGTCCCCGCTCTCGACCCCGGCCTCCTCGTCGAAGGGGTCTTCCGGCCGGGCCGCCCGCCGCCGACTGGATCGACCATCGTGAAGAAGGACATCCCCGCCGCGTCGTCACGCCTCGAGGAACTGCTCTCGGAGCGGATCCTGGTCCTCGACGGGGCCATGGGCTCGGTCATCTATTCCTACGAGCCTACCGAGGAAAACTACCGGGGAAGCCGGTTCGCGAACCACCACATCCAGCTCAAGAACTGCACCGAGGTCCTCGTCATCTCGCAGCCGAAGATGATCGAGGACATCCACCGCGCCTACCTTGAAGCCGGCGCTGACATTATTGAAACCGACACCTTCAACAACAACCCCCTCTCTCTTGAGGAATTCGGCCTCGAGGAGCACGTCCGCGAGCTGAACGTGCGGGCCGTCGAGATCGCCCGCCGCGCCGCCGACGACTACACCCGGCGGAACCCGGACAAGCCCCGGTTCGTCGCCGGCAGCATCGGCCCCACCAAGAAGCAGCTCTCGCTGGGCATCCACGTCGAGGACCCCGGCCGTCGCGACGTCACCTTCGACGAGATGGTCGCCAACTACAAGGTGCAAATCGCCGCGCTCGTCGAGGCGGGCGTCGACCTGCTGCTGCCCGAGACGTCGTTCGACACGCTCGTCATGAAGTCGTGCCTCTTCGCCATCGACGAGTACTTCGAGGAGATCGGCCGGCGGCTGCCGGTGATGATCTCGGGGACCGTCTTCAAGGACGGCCGGACGCTCTCCGGGCAGCCGGCCGAGTCGTTCTATTACTCGGTCTCGCACTACCCAGCGATGAGCGTCGGCCTCAACTGCGCCGTGGGCGTCGACCAGATGCGGCCGTCGATCGAGGCTCTGGCGGCGATCTCGAAGACGAGGGTCAGTTGCTACCCCAACGCCGGCATGCCCGACGGCTTCGGCGGCTTCAACGGCGACATGGGCCACATGGCCAAGACGCTGGGCGAGTTCGCCCGCAACGGCTGGCTCAACCTCGTCGGCGGCTGCTGCGGGACCAAGCCCGAGTGGATCGCGGCCATCGCGAAGGCCGTCGAGGGCGTCCCCCCGCGCAAGATTCCGGATCTCCCGGGCTGGTCGACCTACAGCGGCATCGAACCGCTGGTGATCCGCCCCGAGACCAACTTCATCATGGTCGGCGAGCGGACGAACATCACCGGCTCCAAGAAGTTCGCCCGGCTCATCAAGACCGGCGACTACGAAACGGCCCTGGCCGTCGCCCGCGACCAGGTGGAAGCCGGCGCGAACATCATCGACGTCAACATGGACGAGGGCCTGATCGACGGCGTCGCCGCCATGACCCGGTTCCTCAACCTGGTCTCGGCCGACCCGAACATCTCCAAGGTCCCGATCATGGTCGACTCCTCCAAGTGGGAGGTGATCGAGGCCGGCCTGAAGTGCATCCAGGGCAAGTCGATCGTCAATTCGATCAGCCTGAAGGAAGGCGAGGCGAAGTTCCTCGACCAGGCCCGGCTGGTCCAGCGCTACGGGGCGGCGGTCGTCGTCATGGCGTTCGACGAGACCGGTCAGGCGGTTCTGAAGGACGACAAGGTCCGGATCTGCAAGCGGGCCCACGACCTGCTGGTGGAGAAGCTCAACTTCCCCCCCGAAGACATCATCTTCGACGTCAACATCCTGACCGTCGGCACTGGCATTGAGGAGCACAACAATTACGCCGTCGAGTTCATCGAGGCCGTCCGCGAGTTGAAGCGGATCCTGCCCAAGTGCAAGACCTCCGGCGGCGTGAGCAACGTCTCGTTCTCCTACCGCGGCAACGATGTGGTCCGTGAGGCGATGAACGCGGCGTTCCTGTATCACGCCATCAAGGCCGGGCTGGACATGGGCATCGTCAACGCCGGCCAGCTTGAAGTCTACGAGGAGATCCCCAAGGATCTGCTCGAGCGGGTCGAGGACGTGCTCCTGAACCGCCGGCCCGACGCGGCCGACCGGCTCACCGAGTTCGCCGAGACCGTCAAGACCGACGGCAAGAAGGAAAAGACGAAGGACATGGCCTGGCGCGACCAGTCGGTCGCCGAGCGTCTCAAGCACGCACTCGTCACCGGCACGGTCGACTTCGTCGAGCAGGACGTCGACGACGCGCTGAAGGAATACCCCAAGCCGCTGTCGATCATCGAAGGCCCGCTGATGGACGGCATGAACGTCGTCGGCGACCTCTTCGGCGCGGGCAAGATGTTCCTGCCGCAGGTCGTCAAAAGCGCCCGCGTGATGAAGAAGGCCGTCGCCCACTTGACCCCCTTGATGGAGGCCGAGAAGGCCCGCGCGGCCGCGGCCGGCGAGACGGCCGCCGAGCACAAGGCCCGCGGCAAGATCCTCATGGCCACGGTCAAGGGGGACGTCCACGACATCGGCAAGAACATCGTCGGCGTCGTCCTGGCGTGCAACGACTACGAGGTCATCGACCTGGGCGTCATGATCCCCTGCGAGGAGATCCTCAAGAAGGCCAAGGAGCACGACGTCGACGTGATCGGCCTCTCCGGCCTGATCACGCCCTCGCTCGACGAGATGGTGTACGTCGCCAAGGAGATGCAGCGCGGAGGCTTCGACACGCCCCTGCTGATCGGCGGTGCCACCACGAGCGTCAAACACACGGCCGTGAAGATCGCCCCGCAGTACAAGGGATCGGTGCTGCACGTCAAGGACGCCTCGCGGAGCGTCGGCGTGGTCGACCGCGTCGGCCGCCCCGATTCGCGGGCCGAGCTGGACGCCGCCAACCGCGCGATGCAGGAACGCGAGCGCGAGGCCTTCGCCGGCCGTCGCGAGCGGAACCTCGTCCCGCTGGAGGTCGCCCGCGAACGCCGGGCGCAGACCGACTGGGCCGACTGCTCGATCGCCAAGCCCGAATTCCTGGGCGTGAAGCGCCTGGAAGATTACCCGCTGGAAAAGCTCGTCCCGTTCATCGACTGGTCGCCGTTCTTCTCCACCTGGGAGCTGAAGGGAAAGTATCCGGCGATCCTGGACGCGCCCGAGGTCGGCCCGATCGCCCGCGAGTTGTATCAGAAGGCGACGGAGCTGATCGACCGGATCGTCCGCGAGAAGCTCCTCACCGCCCGGGGCGTCTACGGCTTCTTCCCGGCGAACTCGATCGGCGACGACGTGGTGGTCTACACCGACGAGTCGCGGACGAAGGAACTGACTCGGTTCCACTTCCTCCGCCAGCAGTGGGAACGCCATGGCCAGACCGATTTCCGATGCCTGGCCGACCTGATCGCGCCGGTGGATTCGGGCCGAGCCGACTACATCGGGGCGTTCGCCGTCACGGCCGGCATCGGGGCCGATCCTCTCGTCCAGGGATTCAAGGAGCAGTTGGACGACTACAACGCCATCATGGCCGAGGCGCTGGCGGATCGGCTGGCCGAGGCCTTCGCGGAGTCGCTCCACGCCCAGGCCCGCCGCGACTGCGGCTTCGGCCTGGATGAACACTTCTCGACCGAGGAGTTGATCGACGAGAAGTACCGTAGCATCCGCCCCGCCGCCGGCTACCCCGCCTGCCCGGATCACACCGAGAAGGCCACGCTCTGGAAGCTGCTCGACGCCGAGGCGGCCACCGGCATCCGACTCACCGAGTCGTTCGCCATGCACCCCGGTGCGTCCGTCAGCGGCCTCTACTTCATGCACCCCAAGGCCCGCTACTTCGCCGTCGACTTCATCCAGCGCGACCAGGCGCAGGACTACGCCGCCCGCAAGGGCGTCGCACTCTCGGTCGTGGAACGCTGGCTGGGCCCGAACCTGTCGTATGACCCGGAGTGATCAACCGCGTTCCAACAGACGCACCGGACGACGCTGAAAGTGCCCTCTCCCACCGGGAGAGGGTGCCGCGCAGCGGCGGGTGAGGGTCGTGGGATTTCGGTAAGAACCTCGGTCCGGCGAGCCGCAACTCCAGGCGTGCCTGCCTCAGCTGTAACCGATTGCTTAATCCTGCAGCGGGGCTGCAGCGCTAGACGTCGACGACTCGGGGACGAAGCGACAACGTCAATCGACACGGGACGCCAGCGTAATGGGACTTCAGCCGACTTTCGACGTGTTCTGGGTCCCAGACGGCAGCGCATTCCAGGCCCTCGCAGTCTGTTAAAGACCCAAGCGGCCCGTTGCAGCCATCAAAAGTGATGCGGATGTCCTGAGGTCGAAGAGGATCTTGGTTGTACCGCCAGACCGGCTCCTGCAGCGTTGTTAGAATCGGCGCGACTCCAATCTTTGGCCAGCGGCCCGTGGAGTGGGCGTACCTCATGACCCAGAGCCGGAACAGAAGCGGTCGACTGACAACGGTCACTGCCGGCAATGCGTCCTGGGTCTTGCAGTCGAAGAAGGCGTACTCGGGATCCTCGAGCATCTGAGCGTAGGTGTGGAAGCCATCGCCTAATGGTACTGTCACAACCGCTCCACGAGTCCATTTCTGACGCTTTCCCACCCCGTCGTCTCCCGAGCCGCCTAACTTTGATTGGACAGAATTGGCACCGCCTACAACACCGAGATTTATTCTATAGCTAGAGCCGGGGATTGGTAGGATCAATGAATAGCGATACTACCTGACGGGTACCATCACACGTGGTAGGGGCGACGCCAAAGGTGTACAGCATGGATTGTTCGAGCCGAACTACTGGATCGGTAACCCTCACCCGGCACGGGTGAGGGTCGTCGGATTTCGGCAGGCGTATCGGCCCCGCGAGACGCGGATACCTCTGCTGTTACCGCTTGCTCATCAATCGAACAAGGTTCAAGTCGCTTACCGCCGCAGGGGCTCCGCCTTGACGTAGAGAGCCTCGGGGGGCGTCTTGTAGTACCTGAACATCGCCGGACAGATCCAGCCCTCCATCGGAGGGTCGTCGAGCTTGTAGTAGTTGCCTTCGGAACTGCCGCGGAGCCAGGTCAGCTTCTTCTGATGGCCGGGGAACGGTCGCCCGGAGAAGAGCAGTCTGAATCCGTTCTTCGCGTCGTCGACGTCTTTGACGAGGACGTCGATCATCTCCGGAATCCCCGCGACGAACGGCTCGCGTCGCAAGCCGACGGCCGGATCATCGAAGACCCATGTGCCGTTGTACCAGTACGGGGCGACCACCATGATCGCGTTGCTCGGCGGCCCGCCCTGGTTGCCGGCCCACGTCATGTAGCCCCAGACCCCAACACCAGCGAGCAGGGCCGAGAGGACGGCCGTCAGCACCGGCCAGCGGACCTTCCAAGGGGTTGGCATCGCGGACCTCCGAAATCGGCCGACTAACGAAAACACTCAGCGAATTCGCACCGCCGAGCCAGCGATCATAACACGACACCCGCCGCGACATGAGGTTAGGAGTCGGCCGCTACAAGGTCGGAGTCGAGCCTCGCCCGATGCCCCTCCGCCCTTCGCCGGAACTTGCTCGCAATCTCCCGATCCCACGCGGCTCGCTCCTGCCAATAAGCAACGACACCCATCAATTCTTCAGCATCAGCGCGGAGATCGAGAGCCTCTGGGTGTTCCGCAGCCACGCGCACTCTGTGCACAGCCACACGAGAGAATTCGTCCGCTTTCGAATCGTTCTTCTCCGCGGCGCATTCGAATTTCGCCGCCAGATGCTCGCACTTGAGGGCGAGCTCCTCCTCGGTCGGCATCGATACCTCTGGCGGCTTCCCGCCGCCTAATGTTGATTCGATGGAGGCAACCTCTCTCCGTGGGAAAGGGGCTAGGCTCGAAACGGCCGCGAGTCGAGCTTCCGACCGAGACGGTCGCTCAGAAATCGTCGTCGCTCCGCCCCTTCCTGGCCGGGGCGTCCTTCTTCTTGGGCTCGTCGGCCGTACCGTTCGCGGCGGCGGCGGCGAGCTTCTTGAGGTACTTCTCGGGCGACTCCATAAACTCGTCGCGGCAACCCGAGCAGCAGATGGGGTATGACTTTCCCTGGTAGGTGAGCGACTGTGTCGCCGCGCCTCCCGTGACGACGCACTTCGCGGCCTGGACGGTCGAGGATCCAGCGGCGAAGGTTTCGCCCTCCTTCGTCAGGCCGACTTCCAGGAGTCGGGTGGTCGTCGTGCCTCGCGCTGACTTCCGCTCGAAGCTCAGGGTGTAGCGGATGTAGTTGGCGTTGGGGCGGAGTGTCAGCCGGTCGGGAAACTTGCCCGCCGCGGCGGCTGGCGTCGTCCGGTCGAGCGTCAGCAGTTTGCCCGTGCCGTCGAGGGCCCCCTCGTAGAGAACCTCGCCTCCCTTGTCGGACTCGATCGGCGAAGCCTTCAGGGCGAACTTCTTGCGGGCCTCGTCGTAGGTCAACGTGGCCGAGCGGATGATCTTCGAGCCCTCGACCTTCACCGCCATGCCGGTCGGTTTGCCGCTGGCGAAGGTCCAGGCCCAGGCGTGAGTCTCGGTCCAACCCCGGACGCGCTGGGCTGGGTCCTCCAGCGGGATCGCCTGGCCCTTCCAACTGCCGACCAGATACTCCAGAGGAGCGAACGGCGGGGGAATCTGCCGGTCGTCGCCGACGGCCGAAGCTGCGACAGGGGCGAGCAGGAGCAAGGCGAAGAGAGGTCGTCGGCGCATCGTTCGTCCCTCGGTCGGTCTGGGAGACCGTCCTGGAGGCTACAGAGCGACCTTTCCGAACGGACGTCTTCCCCCCGGGGAAGCAGTCATGGCGGCACAACCTGTCGACTACGCTCGGCTGCTAAGGCCCCCTCTCCCGCCGGGAGAGGGCAGCCGCGCAGCGGCGGGTGAGGGTCGTCGGATTTCGGAGGGCACATCGGTCGCGCAGGCCATAGATCGAGGCTATGCCTACAGTCCGACGACCCTCACCCGGCCCTTCGGGCCACCCTCTCCCGGTGGGAGAGGGGACTTGAATGCGGCCGGCTATCGGGAGATCACCCTCATTGAAGACGTTGTGAAGCCATCACTGCTTCTCAAAGCGGGAGGGCCGTTATGAACAGGTCGCCCGCCTCCTTCCGGAACGGGCTCTGACTACTGCGGCTTTGCTTCCTTCCGTTCCTCCCCGCGACGACGATTGCCGAGGAGACCTCCGAGATTCTGGAGGCCCGGCCGGGGTTCCGGCCGCATCGCTCGGCGGTCGAGGCGGACGCCCACCGGGACGTCCACGTCGATGTAGCCGATCATCATCTCTTCAAAAGTCTGCTGTCCCCAGCGCACGGTCTTGGTCGGGTCGGGGTTCGCGGGGTTGTCGGCCGAGTTGTCGAAGTGGGCCAGGCAGTCGATCACGGTCCCCTTCGGCAGAGTCATCGGCTCCTTCAAAGTATAGTAGCTCTGCCAACCGAAATCATAAGCCGGAACCGACAAAGCGACTTCCGGCTTGCCGCCGGGCTTGGTGATCGTGTACTGGAAGTCCTTGCCCCGAACGTGCATGTGGGGCATGAACGCGAGCAGCCGCATCTCCGCGGGGACGTTCATCGAGGCCGATACCGGGACATTCGGATTCCCCGGCGGAATGATAAAGCCGGCCTCGGCGATCGGCAGAGTCAAGGCTTCGCGGGTCACTTCCCCCTTGGCGAAGATCAGCCCCAGCTTGGAGCGGTCCTCGCGGAGCTTGCCGTTGGGCGTGTAGTGAATCTCGAACAGCAGGTCGGAGCCGGCGGGGATCTTCTTGGCCGTCCCCTGGGCGTAGACCGAGGGCATGTCCCCCGGCGCGTAGCCGCAGAGGTGAGCGCCCCCCAGCCCCTGGCGACTCTTCCCGGTGTGATCGTCGACGTAGACGATGATGTGGTGGACGACGGTGCGGTCGCCGGGCATCGCCTCGGCCGCGCTGACCCAGACGTCCTCCTTGAAGTTCGAGGGGACCTTGACCCGGACGTAGTCGAGCACGCCCTGCGCCGGGACGACGTTCGCCTCGGGAATCTCGAAAACGACGTCGGGTTTGCCGATCGTCCAGCCTTCGGGGAAGGTCTTCGGCGACGGGACCTTGGCGGCGTCTCCCAACGGCGTCCCCTGGTCGACCCAGGCCAGGATCTTCGCCCGCTCTTCGGCGGATAGGCTGCGGTCGTTGGAGAAGACGCCGTGACGCGGGTCGGCGTGCCAGGGGGGCATCCGGCGGTCGTCGACGACCTCCCGGATCATCGCCGAGTGCTTCCGGGCCTCGTCGTACGTCAACAACGAGAACGGGGCGACCTGCCCCGGCCGATGGCACGACTGGCATTTCTCCTGGATGATCGCCGCAGCGCCCGAGGCGTACGTGACCGATCCGACATCGGCGACCTTGGGATCCATCGCCTCGCGGGCGGCGCGAATCTCGGCCGACGGGGCGCGGACGCGCGGAGGCTCCGGCTTCGAAGCGGTCTGGGTCGATTCGGCTCGCTCGATCAGGCAGCCGGCGACCTCGGTCGCCTTGACCTCGACCGCCTTGCGGGCGAGCACGGCGTCGATGGCCTCTTTGAGGTAACTCCGTGTCGGGGCAGGCTTCCGCGAGCCCACGGAATACTGATCGTCGATCGCCCCTCGGTAGCGGATCCGGGCCGTTCCGTCGAGCATCAGGACCTCGGGCGTGCGTTCGGCCATCACGGAGTCGGCCACGACGTTGCCGCGGTCGCGGAGCACGGGGAAATCGACCTTGAACTCGCGAGCGTGGGCGGCGATCTCGTCGTCGGAGTCGCCGGCGTTGGCGTTGATCGCCAGGAAGACGATCCCCTTCGACGCATATTCGCGGTTCATCTCGACGAGCGTCGGCAGATAGAGATCGCCGACGGGGCACTGCGTCCCCGTGAAGACGATCACGACCCCCGCCTTGCCGGCGAACCCGTATAGGCGGACGTCGCGCTTGGAAAGGACGTCCGGCAGCGTGAAGTCCCCGATCCGACGGCCGACCATACGGTCGACGGCCGAAGCCTTTGGGGCGTCCTCGAAGGCGAGGCAATCTGGCGCCCCGCCGACGGCGGCGCAGGCGATTGCGATCGGCATCCACGCCCAAAACCATGCGTATCGCTGCATCGACAACCCCCAGGCTGCGTCGCCACTGGGCCCTGATTCTCACACCTGGAATTCAGGATAGCCCGAAGCGCCCTTGTACGAAATCGGAATTCCCCTATAGATGCACGTCGACGCGCGCACGCGGAAGGAACCGCGGAACGCCCCCTTCGTCAAGCCGAGCCGAGCCGGATGGAACCGGAACCGCCCCTCCAATCGCGACCCCTCCCGGGCCCGTCGACCTTCGACGCGCCCCAGCGGAGGCTGCGTCGGCGCCGGCTGGGGGATTTCCCAGGGCCGGAGGAAGACCACGCTCCGATCGGGATCCTCTCCCCGCGTGCGGTCCTCATCGCCCTGGTCGCGCTGGGGATGGTGGCGCGGCTCGTCCGGTACGCCCAGGGAATACCCTTCTGGTCGGACGAATGTTTCCTGGCGGTCAATTTCATCGACCGTGGCTACCTCGACCTCATGAAGCCCCTCGAGAACGGCCAGGTCTGCCCGCTGCTCTTTCTCTGGATCGAGCGCACGGCCGTCCTGGCGTTGGGGTATTCGGAGTGGTCGCTGCGACTGTTTCCGCTCGCCTGCGGGCTAGCGTCGGTCGTGCTGTTCGAGCGCGTGGCCCGTCGCATCCTCACCGGCCCCGCGCTGCTGGCGGCGGTGGGGATCTTCGCGGTGAGCGTCCACCCGATCCGGCACGCGGCCGAGGTCAAGCCCTACGCGTCCGACCTCCTCGCCGCCCTCGCGCTGCTCGCCCCGGCAACGGCCTGGCTGATCGATCGCGACGGCCCTCGGCGGCTCTGGCTGTTGCTGTTCGTGCTCCCCTTCGCGCTGGCGATTTCCAACCCGGCCCTCTTCGTCGCGGCCGGGATTCTGCTTGGCCTGGCGGTCCCGGTCTGGAAGACCGGGCGAGCGGCCGAACGCCTGGCGCTGGCCTCCTGCGCCGCGGTGTCGATCGGGTCGTTCCTGGTGCTCCACGTCGGCTTCGGCGGCGAACAAAGCGCTGCGGCCATCGAAGGTCTCAAGCGGTACTGGGCGGCTGGCTTTCCGCCGCTGGACAGGCCGTCGGCCCTTCCGGGCTGGCTCCTCTCGGCGCTGACGGGAAGCGTCTTCGCCTATCCGGGAGGCGGCGCGCGAGGGGCGAGTTTCGCGACTTCCCTGGCGTGTCTCGTCGGGGCGATCGCGATGATCCGTCGCGGTCGGCCGGCGCTGGTCGTCGCCTTGCTCGCCCCGATCGGGCTGAATCTGATCGCCGCGGCTTTGCGACGCTACCCGTTCGGCCCCGAGGCTCGTCTCGCTCAGTACGCCGCTCCGGCGATCTGCCTGCTGGCCGGGGCGGGGCTCGGCGCGATGTTCGAGGCGATCCGCCGACCGAGGCTCCGCACCACACTGGTTCGCGTCGGGGTCGTTGCCCTGATCTTGTGCGTTCTGCTTCCCCAGGCGGCCAGTTGGCAGCGGCCCTATCGGATGGTCCACGATCGCGAGGCCCGAGATTTCGCCCGGGCGTTCTGGCCCGAGGTGGGCCGCGACGCCGTCGTCGCCTGCACGTACCTGGACTTCGGCCTCGGCCGCTCCGGGCTCTGGCAGGGGAAACGGGCCTGGTATCTCTGCAACCAAGCGATCTGTTCGCCCCAGCGCCGGGAGGGCCGGCCTCGGTTCGAGGACGTTTCGGGGGCCCGCCCGCTGCGCTGCGTGGCCTTCGACGAGGATCCTGAAAATCCTGAAATGATCGCCTGGCTGGCCCGGATGCAGTCGATCTACGGATTACGTGCCGTCCGATCGATCCCCGTCGCCGGCACGTTCGGCGACGACCCGCGAACGATCGTTGAGACCTGGCGAGTTTACGAATTCGCCCCCCTCGCCCAGACGACCCAAAGGATAGCCGAATGAGCACCGACGCTCCGTCGACGACGCCCGACACTCCGCTCGCGCCCCTTCGAATCGGCGCCGGCTCGGAAGCCGACGACCGCTGGTTCGAGCGTGTGAGCTGGATGCTCGTGGCTCTCGGCGTGGCCGTCCGACTGGTCCGGTTCCTGGTGGACTACCCCATCTGGCACGACGAGGCGTTCCTGGCCGCGAGCCTCTGGGATCGGAACTTCCTCGAGTTGGCCCGACCGCTGGAGTACGGACAGGTCGCCCCCTGGATGTTCCTGGTGATCGAGCGGCTGTTCGTCCTCGCGCTGGGTTACAACGAGTTGACCCTCCGCCTCTTCCCGACGCTCTGCAGCATCGCGAGCGTCGTCGTCTTTCGGCATCTTGCGTCGCGGGTCGTCCGGGGCTGGGGGCTTGTGCTGGCGACCGGGATCCTGGCGGCGGCCTGGTATCCGATCCGCCACGGGAACGAGATCAAGCCCTACGGTTCGGACCTTCTGGCCGCGCTTCTGATCCTGACCTTCGCCGTTGAATACCTGCGACGGCCGGAATCCGCCCGATGGTGGTGGATCGGCGCGGCGGCTCTTCCGTTGCTGCTGGCGGTTTCCTATCCGGCCGTTTTCGTCGCCGGCGGCGTGGTCGCGGCGGCGGCCCCGGCGATCCTCCTGCGGGGGAACAACCGCGTCCGGGTCGCCTGGACGGCTTACGGCGCGGTGCTCCTGGCGTCGTTCCTCACCATCTACCTGGCGGCGACCTCCGCGCAGCAGCAGGCGATGGGGACGCACTATCGCGAGGGCTACTGGAAGGAGTCGTTCCCGCCGCTCGACCAGCCGGCCTGGATCCCCGTCTGGTTGATTGACCAGCACGCCGGAAACCTCATGGCGTATCCGGTCGGCGAGCGCAAGGGGGGGAGTTCGGGAACCCTGATCTGCGCACTGGTCGGCCTGCTGGCGCTTTGGCGTTCGGGCCGGAAGACCCTGGCCGCGACACTGACGGCCCCGTTCGCCCTGGGGATCGTCGCGGCCTTCCTCGGCAAGTATCCCTACGGGGGCGAGGCGCGGATCGTGCAATATCTGGCACCTTCGGCCTGTTTAGCGGCCGGGCTGGGAATGGCCGTCGCGGCCTCTCGGATCCGACGGCCGAGTCTCGCGGCGCGGGTGCCGAGGCTCTTGCTGACGGCGATGGTCCTCCTGGCGGTGGGTCTGATGGTCAAGGACCTGGCGATGCCCTACCGCGTCTACAAGGACGTGCACGCCCGCGAATTCGCCCGCTCGTTCTGGACCGAGCAGGCGCGCGACGCCGACCTGGCCTGTCTCAAGGCGGACTTCGGCCGGGAGATTGAGGCCCACACCTGGGAAGCAGGGATGTCGGCCGTTTATCTGTTCCACCAACGGCTTTACTCGCCCCGACACCGCGAGAAGATTCCGTTCCAGCCCGATCCCTCCCAGTGGACCGACGCCCATCCCTTGCGGGTCGTCCTCTTCCGCGATTACGAGGCCGAGGATCCGGCGGTCCGCGAATGGCTGGCGGAGATGGGCCGGGAGTACGAACTCCGGAACTCGCAGTCGTTCGTCGTCGATCCGGCCTCCTCGCGCGAGTCGTGGCTCCGCGACGCTTACGGCGTCTTCGACTTCGTTCCCCGCGGCGACGCTCGCGCAGCGGATCGGGGCGGCGATGCAAGGCGTTTATGAATCGAAAACGGAACTCTTCGGTCTGTTCAACAGGCCGCCGTCAAGATAAGCTGGAGAGTGAAGTGAGCGTGAAGGAACCGCCGCAAGGCTTTTCCTTCGCGACTCGAGGCCGACGATATCACAATTCGACGTGACGGGGTTCGCCATGCGCCTGGAGGCTGTCATCCTTCCGGAGCTGGGGACTGATCCCGACATGCCGATCATCGTCAGCCACTGGTACGCCGCGCGGGGGTCGCACGTCCTGGAAGGCGAGCGCCTGGTCGAGATTTCGGCCGGCCCGCTGATCTTCGACGTCTCCGCGCCCGCGACCGGGCGCCTCGTGGAGATCCGCGGTCGAGAGGACGACCTGGTGACACCGGGATCCATCCTCGGCTACGTCGATCCGATCGAGGAGCAGGACGGTGGCGGCGAGGGGTCGGGCCGCAACGGGGGTTCCGGCGGTCGCGGCGAAGTCACGCGCTAGGGTAGGTCGCCGCCGGAAAATGACGACGTTTCACGAACGATCCGCTGGCGTCATCCCCTTCCATCGCGGAGAAGGCCTGGTCTACAGGTTCCTGGTCCTGCACTCCGCGACGGTGCGGAACCCGCGCGCCAAGTGGGAGTTCCCCAAGGGGGGCGTCGAGGCCGGCGAGACTCCGCGCCAGGCCGCCGGTCGTGAGTTCCAGGAAGAGACCAGCCTCCCCGACTGGACGTTCCGTGAGGGCTTCGAACGCAGCCTCTCTTACACCTACATCCGCCGAGGCCGCAAGGTCGTCAAGACCGTCACGTACTTCGTCGTCGACGTCCGCGACCCCATCGAGCCCACCCGCTCCGCCGAGCACATGGAAGACCCCCACGGCCACTGGTTCCACTGGGGGACCTTCGACGAGATCAACCGCCTCCTCTACCACACCAAGATCCGCCAGGTCTTCGCCGAGGCCAAGGCCTGGATCGAAAAAGCCGACGAGCCCCCTCCTCCGGCTGAAGCTCTCGTCACCGGTTCTTGACCGCCTTCAATCCCGCATTTACCATCCCGACAGCCGGCGTCGTGCCGCAAGCGAGCGATGCGACTTTGATGACTGAAGGGGGCCTGTGATGTCTTCCGTGCCGATCGAAGACCGTCTGGCCGCGCTCGAACGCGACATGGCCCGCCTCAAAGCGCAGGTGGCACGAGATGATCGCCCATGGTGGGACGCCGTCGCTGGGACGTTCGCCGACGATCCGATCTACGACCAGATCGTCCAGCTAGGCCGCGAGTACCGAGAGTCGCTGAGGACCAAACGGCCCCGAGCTGGAAGGAAACCCTGAGGTGTTCATCCTGGACACCGACCATTTCTCGTTTCTCCAACAAGTTCACAGCACCGCGTCTTCCAGGCTGCGGGCCAGGTTGCAGGAGCAGGAGACGTCCGCAGCCGTCACCATCATCTCCCTCGAGGAACAATCCCGAGGATGGCTGGCCTATATCAAGAAGGCTCGTAACCTCGACGCCCAGGTGGACGCCTATGCCCGTCTGAGGCGTATGCACGAGAACTTCTGCCGTGTCCCGATCCTCGATTTCGACGATATGGCCGCCGTTGAATACGGCCGACTCAAACGCTCATTTCCGCGCACAGGATCTATGGACCTCAAGATCGCCGCCATCGCCATCACTCGAGAGGCGGTCCTGCTCACCCGGAATCGAGCCGACTTCGACAACATCCCTGGACTGATGATCGACGACTGGTCCGTCTGACAGACTGATCCTCGCAGTTCTGCTGGAACCGTTTGCCAGGCCTCCAGGAGGCTTGTCGGATTCGGCTTAGCTTGTCCTGGGTGTCTCAAGGAGTCCGAGGGCGGCAATTTCCTCGACGAACCGATCGTATGTAGGCTCGGGGATGCCTTCGATCTCGAAGATCAATTCGTGATACCACGGGTTGTCGTGGCTGGAGTCAGTGCTGAAGCGGTGGCGAAATTGGTTCGGATATTCCGAGACGATCCGAAGGGCATAGACGAGGTCATCACCAGCATCGTCGAGGTTGTCACTGCCATAGACTCGTCTGATCGTGCGGTAGGGGATTCGGATCGCTCGCCATGTGTATCGATCCGGGCGAGGCATAACGAGAGTTCTCCGCTTAAGTCGTGATCAGATTCTGTTATCACGGATTCGGAGGTGACGCGTCGCGAATCGGGGCCTCTCAGTAGTAAACGACTCGCCTTTGCCCAGCGCACGGGAGGGGAACCGGTATATGTCCAAGGACCGGTTAACATACGGCAGCCTGCCGTCTCTCGAATAGGACTTCGACGAGTCTTCTCCTCCACGTCATCCTCACGATACGGAACGAAACCCTCGATGATTCCTCTTCCTGAATCGGTCTCGGACGCCGCGAATCCCTCTCATGATTCCTCCCGGCGCATGTTTCTCAAGACGGCCGGCGCAGCGACGATATTATCGAGACGACGGCAGGCCGACGCCGCGGAAGGCCGGGCCCAGGAAGCTGACGCCAAGCTTCCGGCGGGTGGCGATCCGCTGATGGCTTCGGACCACCCGGGGATCGCCAGGGCCCGCGATGAGGCGCTCGAGGTCCTGAAACCGACGCCGGCCCAGTTGCAGCGAGGGCTGGAGCTGCACCGCGACTGCCTGGTGTTCGACGCCTACGGCTTCGCTCCGCGAGCGGCCATCGATGGGGCCGCGATGGCCCAGGCCGAGGCGGAGGGGGCGTCCGACGCCGAACTCAACCTCCTGCGGCAGGAAATGGCGATGACCCGCCCGGCGCTCGTGGCCCAGGAACGGGAAGAGTTCCTGAACGCCATGAAGGTCGCGGGCGTCGCCTGCATCTTCCAGAATGCCGGCGAGGAAAGCTCCGATCCGCTCGTGCTGATGAAGCGACTGGCCCACTTCACCTACCTGGGCGACATGATGCGCGGCGGTCTCGCGCGAGCGACGCTTCCGGAAGACATCGAAGCCGCGAGGGCCGCGGGTCGGCATTGCCTGTACCTGACGGGCAACGGGGTCCCGCTGGCCGGTCACTCGACCAGCATGCAGGCGGACCTCGGATTCGTGCGGCTCTTCTTCCAGCTCGGCATCCGCATGATGCACGTCACCTACAACCGCCGCAACCTGCTGGGCGACGGCTGCGCCGAGGCGGCCAACGGCGGTCTGAGCGACTTCGGCCGCGCGGCCGTCAAGGAGATGAACCGACTGGGGGTGATCGTCGACGTGGCCCACAGCGGCTGGCGGACCAGCCTCGAAGCGGCCCAGGCTTCGACGAAGCCGATGGTGGCCAGCCACACCACCTGCGCGGGGGTCCATTCCCACATCCGTTCCAAGCCCGACGAAGTCATCCGGGCGATCTGCGACACGGGAGGCCTGGTCGGCATCTGCTGCATCCCCGACTTCCTGGCCGGCAACGGCGACATCGCCCGCCTGGTGGATCACATTGACTACGTGGTCAAGAAGTTCGGCGCTGACCACGTCGCGATCGGCACCGACGCGGCCCATGAGTCGCGTTATGCGGCGGCCGAGAACGCCAAGGTGAAATCCCGAGGCCGCCGCCGCGCCCCGTTCGCGTCCCTCTGGCCCGAGGGTGCGCTTGGGGGCAACTGGCCTCGCGCCCGGCCCCTCGCCTGGACGAACTGGCCCCTCTTCACCGTCGCGATGGTCCAACGCGGCTACACCGACGACCAGATCCGAAAAATCCTCGGCGGAAACATTCTGAGGGTCTGCAAGGACGTGCTCGTGAAGTCCTGAGACAGATCCGACTTGAGGCGAGCTTGGAACCGGCGCCCGCTCCCGACAACCCGAGCCTGCTCGGCCGGGTTCTCGCGGAGGAAGTCTCCCGACCCTTACGACCAATGCCTCGACCAGCGGAATCGGCCGGGGTCCTCCATCGTACCGAAACTCGGTGAGTAGCGTATCGATATAGAGGCGGCCTCTTTTTTTCGATTCGGCGGCCTCATCCGCGTTCCTCGGGTGCCATGGCCACGCTTGCGTGGCCATGAACCGACGAGGGACCCACCACCAGGCGTTGCCCCATCCCCCCGGGACCAAGGGGGGACGAAACGCCCGGGGAAAGACGACGTTTCTCGACGATCGAAGCCAACTCCGTCAATCGACGCAAACTCATTAAACAAAATCACTTACCAGCGACAAAACGGACCATGAAGTGCGACGACCGAACCCATTTCGGACCCAATCCCGATTGTGGCTCGTCGGTCTCGCGAACAACCGACGGCGGTTCATGGCCACGCAAGCGTGGCCATGCCACCCGATATGAGCGATCGGCGGAAGAGTTGCCGAACGAAGCCACCGTCAGGACCTGGGAAATGAGTCCCCAACTCAATAATCGAAAAGCACTTGCGTCCGACGGCTTCGATGCACGTTGTGCGCAAACGAAGCCGCCGGGCGCAGGCTCGCCTTCGATGGGAATCACGGATAGGATGCCTTCCAGGAGGATCCCGACGTGACGCACAAGGACACGGTGGACGACACAACCCGACTTCGGCCGCATCCCGGCTTCTTCCTCGTCTTCGAAGGGCCCGACGGCGGCGGGAAGTCGACCCAGGCGGCGCGGACGATCGAGTGGCTGCGTGAAGAGGGCTTCGACGTCGTCGCCTGCCGCGACCCCGGGGGGACCAACCTGGGCGAGCGGCTCCGTACCGTGATCCTCTCCGACGAATCGGTCCACCCGACGATGCGGGCCGAGATGCTCCTTTACATGGCCAGCCGCGCCCAACTCGTCGACGAGGTGATCCGGCCGGCCCTGGCGGCGGGACGGATCGTCGTCTCCGACCGGTTCGTCCTCTCCAACATCATCTATCAGGGTGTGGCCGGAGGACTATCCGTCGACGAGATCGCGGATGTCGGATTGGTCGCGACGGGGGGGCTGATGCCCGACCTGACCCTCCTGCTGGACGTTCCGCAGGAGGTCGCCCGCTCTCGGACCGGCCCCGCCCGCGACCGGATCGAGAAACGGCCGGCCGAGTATCAGGACCGCGTCCGTGCGGGGTTTCTCCTCGCACCGGCGGATCGTTCCATGTATTCGAGCCCGCTGACCGTGATCGATGGCGGCCTCGAAGCCGACGCCGTCTTCGCCCTCATCCGGAAGGAGGTCCAGGATGCCCTGGCACTCGATCCGCGGCCATGACCGAGTCGTCGAATCGCTGCGGGCAGGCCTCAATTCGGGGAGGTTCCCGCACGCCTTCCTGTTCGTCGGCCCCGAGGGGATCGGCAAGCGTTACTTCGCGTTGACGCTCGCCCAGGCCCTGCTTTGCGAGACCCGCGCGGAGTCCGAACTGGACCCCTGCGGCGTCTGCCCGGGCTGCCTCCAGGCTGAGGCCGGCACCCACCCGGACCTCATCACCGCCGGCCGTCCCGAGGACAAGCAGGAACTCCCGATCAAGGTCGTCCGCGACCTCTGCGACGAGTTCGCCCTCAAGCCGGCGCGAGGGGGTCGGAAGGTCGCCGTCGTCGACGACGTGGACACGATGAACGACGAGGCGGCCAACGCCTTCCTCAAGACGCTGGAAGAACCCCCGCCGGGCGCGGTGCTCATCCTGATCGGCACGTCCCCCGAGCAGCAGCTTGAGACGGTCGTCTCGCGCTGCCAGGTCGTCCGCTTCGAGCCGCTGGCGACCGACGAGTTGGCGTCTCTGCTGCTGGAGAAGGGCGTGGCCAGCGAGCCGGCCGAAGCGCTGAAGCTGGCGACCCTCGCCGACGGCAGCGTCGGCCGCGCGGTCGGGCTGGCCGACCCGGACCTCGGCCGATACCGTCGCGACCTGATCGACGGCCTGGCCGGAGAACGGGGGTTCGACCCGGGCGAGCACGTCAAACTGCTGGACGCTTTTGCCAAACAGGCTGGGAAAGAAGCGTCGGCCCAGCGGCGACGGGTCCGGCTGATGGTCTGGGAACTGGCCAGGCTCTTCCGCGGAGTCCTCTGGCAGACCGCCGGCCTTGAGCCCCCCTCCCCCGATCCCGACGACCGCCGCGCCATCGCCCGGCTCGCCGAACGTCTTGAGCCGGAGGACGTCTTCATCCTGGCGGACCGCGCGATGGAGGCCGACTACCACCTTCAGCGCAACATCTATATGTCTCTGGTCCTCGAATCCCTGTTCCACGACCTGGCGAAAGTCATCAACCCCCGGGCACGCGGCTGACGCCGCGACGCTTTGGGGCCGAGGAGGCAGTCCCATGGCCGAATCGTCGCCTTCCGTTGGACGCTACCTGATCGAACGCATCTCCGACCTGGGCGTGAAGCACGTCTTCGGCATTCCGGGCGACTACGTCCTCGGTCTGTACAAGATGCTCGAAGAGAGCCCGTTGAAACTGGTCGGCACCACGCGCGAGGACAACGCCGGCTTCGCGGCCGACGCGTACGCGCGGGTGAACGGACTGGGGTGCGTCTGCGTCACGTACTGCGTGGGTGGGCTTTCGGCCGCCAACAGCATCGCCGGGGCGTTCGCCGAGAAGTCGCCGGTGATCGTCCTGAGCGGTTCGCCAGGGATCGGCGAGCGTGCCCGCAACCCGCTCTTGCACCACAAGGTCAAGACCTTCGACACCCAGTTCGACGTCTTCCAGCACCTGACGGTCGCCTCGGCGATCCTCGACCGTCCCGAGACGGCCTTCTCCGAGATCGACCGCGTCCTCGACGCCGCCCTGAGATACAAGCGGCCCGTCTACCTGGAGCTGCCGCGCGACCAGGTCCACGTCGTCCCCGACGCCCCGCACCACCGCCGGACGACGGTCGTCGAGAGCGATCCGGACGCGCTCCGTGAGGCGCTCGATGAAACCGAGGCGATGCTGACCGCGGCGAAACGGCCCATGATCCTGGCCGACGTCGAGATCCACCGCTTCCACCTCCAGGACGAGCTGATCGAGCTGGCCGAGTCCACCGGCATGCCGATCGCCACCACCATCCTGGGCAAGAGCGTGGTCTCCGAAGCCCACCCGCAGTTCGCGGGCGTCTACGAAGGAGCGATGGGAAGGCCCGAAGTCACCAAGCTCGTCGAATCGTCCGACTGCCTGCTGATGCTCGGCTGCTTCCTCACCGACATCAACCTGGGGATCTTCACGGCCAAGCTCGACCCGTCGAAGTGCATCGACGCGACGAGCGAAGACCTGCAGATCCGCCGCCACCACTATCGGGACGTCCGTCTCGACGACTACATCCGGGGGCTGATCAAGCGCCGGGTAAAGGTCGCCCAGACGCCCGTGCCGAAGCGGGAAGGCGCGTTCGAGGACGTCGAGATCGGCCCGCCGAGTTCACAGGCCACGTCTTCGAAGGTCTTCGCCCGGCTGAACCGGCTGCTGCGAGAGACCACCGACACGACGGTGATCGCCGACGTGGGAGACTCCCTCTTCGGCGCGACCGACCTGGAGATGGAGCGGCGCACGGAGTTCCTCAGCCCGGCGTACTACACGTCAATGGGCTTCGGCGTGCCGGCGGCGGTCGGGGCGAACATGGCCAACCCGTCGTCGCGGGTGCTGGTGCTCGTCGGCGACGGGGCCTTCCAGATGACGGGCATGGAGCTGTCGACGATCGCCCGTCACGGCTTCAACCCGATCATCGTCGTCCTGAACAACCACGGCTACACAACCGAGCGGTTCATGCTGGAAGGCTCGTTCAACGACGTGTTCAACTGGGAATATCACCGGATCCCCGAGGTGCTGGGGGTCGGCCTGGGGATGGAGGTCCGGACGGTCGCCGAGCTGGACGCCGCTCTCGATCGGGCCTGGGCCAACACGGGGAGCTTCAGCCTGCTGAACGTCCACCTGGACCGCTACGATCACAGCCCGGCCCTGGAACGTCTGGCGACCCGGATGGCTGAGCGCGTCGGCAAGAAGAAGTGACGAGGTCCCTCGGTTCGAAAAGCCGACGGGCCGGCCCTCTCGTGCGAGAGGGCCGGCCCGGAGCAGCCAGACTGGACCCGAGGGTCAGCCCGGCAGGTGGTTGTTGACGCGGTTGTACTTGACGTACTTGTTCTGGATCGGCACGACGTTGCCGGCGTGAGTCCAGGTGTAGGTCTTGCCGTTGTGGAACCGGCTGCGGGTGAAGACGCTGCGGCCGAGCGTCCAGATCCCCGAACCCGTATCGGAGTTGCGGCTCCGGTTCTGGTTCCGTCCCTGGATCTTCATGCCGTGATAGGCCTGGATCCGCTGCCGGAAGCCGCCCTGAGGCAAGTACTGGCTGATGGCCACGCTCACCGGAATCGGAGCGTAGTTGAACTGCGAGAGGGACGACAGCGAGGGGACGAACGAGCTGCCGAACGGCGAGACGAAGGTCGTGCTCGTGGTGGCGCCCGGGGGGACCGCCGCCGAGAGCCCCGTGCCGCCGCCGCCGCCACCCCCTCCGCCACCGCCAGTCGTGACGGTCGTGGTCGCCGTCCAGGGCTGGTTCGGGTCCGAAGCCGTGGAGTTCGTCAGTCCGCTGACCGTGAACGCCGTGGTCCCGCTGCTGGGAAGGTTGAGCGACGACCGCGGCGTGATCGTGATGATCGCCTGCGAGGAGTTGGCCGGATCCACGGCGACGGTCGCCGTCGGGAAGGCCACGCCGTTGACGACGATCGTCGTCGGGTCGATGTCCGTCGCCGGGTTGAAGGTGCCGCCAGTCGGGGTCGTGGCGCTGGTCACGTAGATCTGCACCGTGGCCGGCGTCGTGGCGCTGATGCTAAAGGGCGCCGTGGTCGCACTGTCGATCCGAACGATCTGGCTGGTGATCACGTTCGTCGCCGGCGGGATGCCTACGCTGATCTCGGCTCCCTGAACGATGAACCCGGCGCCTGCCAAGTTGCCCGAGTTGATGACGGTGAAACCCGGGGCGCCGATGATGAAGTCGCCCAGCCTGTCGCCGTCGGCCGTGAAGGTCTGGCTGCTCGACAGGAGCCGACCCGAGACCGCCGCACCGAACCGCGGGGCGTTCGTCGAGACGGAGAAGCCCGGCGTCGTCCCGAAGAGCTGGAGCCCGGCCAGGGTGCCGGAATTTTCAGCGTCGGACAGCAAGAACGTACCGGTGTAAAGCCCGCCGTGGCCGGGCAGGTAGTAGGCCGTTCCACGGTCGGAGAGATAACCCGGCGAGCCGACCAGGATGCCGTTCGGCTGTCCACTGTTGACCGCGGCGGCCAGCGACAGAGCGTAACCGGCCTCGTCCCCTTCGGCCGTGCCGATGAGGGTCATGGAGCTGATCGAGCTGGGGATGGTGTCGGCGGTGAAGATCCCGCTCACGACGTTGTTGGCGCCGCCGTAGAGGAGGATCGCCCGACCGGTGCTGGTGCTATAGCCCGGTCCGCCGATGAGGACGTCGCCGAAGCCGTCGTTGTTGAAGTCGCCCGCGCTGGCGACCGCGAAGCCGAGCTGCTCGCCGGACGAGCCCGTGATCGCGGCGCCGGCGACCGGGGTCGGCGTCGAGCCGGTGGCCGTCCCGACGCGAGCCAGGGACAGCGAGCGATAGCTGTTGGTGACGATCGTCTGGCTGACCAGGTTGCCGCCGTAGACGAGGTAGGCCGTCCCCGCGCCGCCGCTGGTGCCGGAGGCGCCGATGACCATGTCGGCCAGACCGTCGCCGTTGACGTCGACGCCGTCGCCGCCGACCGCGGTCCCCGTCTGACTGCCGCCGCTGGGCCCGGCGATCACCAGGCCGTTCACGCTCCCCTGGCCGATCTGCGTGACGTCGATGGTCGAGTTGGACCCGGGCAGGTTGTTGCCCGTCATAACGTACACGGCGCCGGAGGTCACCGTGCCGCTGATCGACGCGTTCGGGGCACCCAAGGCGATGCCGTTGGAGCCGTCGTTGAGGAAGTTGCCGATCCCAGCGACCGAGTCGCCCAGGCGGGCTCCCAACGCCGAGCTGACGAACGTGATGACCTGAACGCCCGCCGCCGCCGCCGACGCCGGATCGTCAAGGTCGATCGTCTTGTTCGCCAGGGTGGAGAGGTTGGAGGCGCCGTAGACCAGGTAGGCGCGGCCGGTTCCCGCTCCACTGGTGAACGACCCCGCCTCGGTGCCATTGGGGGCGCCGATCAGGAACGCCTGCGTCCCGCGGATCGTCCCGGCGTTGGCCACGGAGTAGCCAAGCTGCGAGTTCGTCTGCTGGCTGGTGATGAACGTCACGCCGTTGAAATTGTAGGCGTTCGTCGTCGTCCCCGTGATCGGGTTGGATTGAGTCACGCCGCCAAGCTGCGTCAGGTCGCCGACGCGCCCGTTGGGCACATTGTTCAACCAGTCCGAGATCGCCGGCCCGGACGTCGAGTTCGCCTGCGAACCAAACACCAGGTAGGCGGCGGACGTCGTGTTCGTCCCCGTGTTGTTGATCGCCGGCGCGCCGACCAGGAAGGCGTCATAGCCCGTACCGTTGACGCTCCCCAGGTTCGCCACGCTGTAGCCGGCGTTCTGAAGAGGCGTACTGGTACCGACCATCGCGACGCCCACGTTCTGGCTGGCGATGTTGGGCAGGGCCGGCGGCGCCGTCCCCCCCAGGTCAATGGACAGCAGGATCTTCGCCTCGAGACTTTCCGCTCGCGGGAGGCACTTCGCAGCCTTGCGCTTCGAAGGGCCGAGCCGAGGTCCGCGCTTGCCAATCAGCATCTTGGAGACTCCCTTCTCCCAGGCATCCTTCCGCGTTCCGCCCCGAGTGCTCTCGCACGGGCCTCGCGGCGGGCGTCCCTCGTGAGTCTCGCCCGCACCGGGCGGCTTCAGCCGTCGGCGAGGGCGGGTTCGGCGCGAATCCGCCGCCAAGGGTCCCTTACTACCACTGAGATTTCGGCCTTGACGCGTCTCGGCCTCCACTCCAATCCACCCCGGGCGCATCCCCTGGAGTGGGAAGCCGTCGCACCTTCGATTCAACTCGGACAATCCGCAGACCCGATACAACCTCTGTCGCGGCCCGCGAGGTCGTCCGCGTCCCCGTTCCCTGGAGGCCCGGGACGCCCGCCGAGCAACGCGACGCGCCCCCACCGGGCGGTTGTCCCACGGGATGCCAGTCGTCGAGGCGAAAAAATGGCCGAATTTACGCATAAGACCCCCCGCACGCCCCTCAAGCGGCTGGGCGCCCTGCCGGCCCTGCTCGCAGCGACGCTGGGCGTACTCCCTGGATGCACCCGCGAATTCTTCCGCGAGTGGGCAAACCAGGACGTCTCCGAAGCGGTCTTCGAAAAGAGCCGCGACCCCCGATGGCGGCTGGACACGTTCTCGGTCGAGCCCCCCGCCCTCTCTCGGTTCGCCGACCCCTACGATCAGGAATTCCCGCCAGCCCCTCCTGACGACCCGGCCGCCGAGGCCCTCTCCCCGGTCCCCCAATCGCCGGACAACCGGCTGATGATCCCGGTCGAGGGGACCGGCTACACGGCCATGCTCGAAGGGTGGCGGGAAGAACGCGAGGCAATGCGCCAGGACGAGCCGACCCCAACCGCCCCGCCCGGCCCCTCCGGCGGCCCCTCGCCGTTCTCGCCGCCTAACCCGGCGACCTCAACGCCGGGGCCGAACACGTTAAAGCTCAACCGTCCCGCCCCCGGGCGAGATCCCAAGGCTTCTCCGGAACTTATGGCCGACGCTCGTACCGGAGGGATCCCTCGGCCACGATCGGCCGAGAGCTTCAAGCCGGTCATCCCGCCGCCGCAGCGGCAGGGAGACCCGGCCCTGACACGCACAGCCTATCAGGACGCCTTGCAAGACCCGCAGCGTCCCCTCACGCCGGCGCCGGCGGTCCCCCTGGACCCGAACCCCCGCGGCCGCGACGAGGCCGATCCGAACCTCCCGAGGCCGGGACAGATGGTCCCCGGCCGGGGCGACGGCGCCTTCACTGAGGGCCAGGCCGCCGAGCTGGCAGGGCTCCTCGTCCCCGAGACGACCCCGCTCGACGAGGAAGTCGCAGGCGGTCTGCCCAAGGGGTCGAAGTACTACAAAGTCAACATGCAGCAGGCCTTCACCCTGGCCCTGATCAATAGCCGCTACTATCAGACCAACCTCGAAACGCTCTACAGCTCCGCGTTGGCTGTCACGCTGCAGCGGTTCGCGTTCCAGCCTCAGTTCTACGCCGGCATGTCGCCCCAGACCTCACCTCTGGGTGCCGGCTTCCCGGCCCTGAACCCCAGCAACGTCTTCAATTACCAGACGCGGTACACCCCCGGCGGTCAGGTCTCGGCCTATCAGATCAGCGAGGTCGCCGGCGTCGGCAAACTACTCAACTCGGGCGGTCGAGTCCTGACCGGATTCGCCAACCAGCTCGTCTTCAACTTCGTGGGGAACAAGCCCTTCCAACCGACCGTCCAGTCGTCGCTCCCGCTGACTTTCGTTCAGCCCCTCCTCAGGGGAGGCGGCCGAGCCGTCACGCTGGAAGCCCTCACGTTGGCTGAGCGTTCGCTGCTCTACCAGGTCCGCGCCTTCGCCAAGTTCCGTCAGGAGTTCATCGTCTCGGTGCTCATCGCCGGGTCGGTCCAGAACCTCGGTTCGACGTTCAACCTGGCCGGCTTCTCTAGCGCAGGCAACACCGACCCGGTCGTCGGATTCATCCCGCTGGTCCTCGACGCCGCTCAGATCGAGATCGATAAACGGAACGTCGCCACGCTGGAACAGGTCGTCAGCCTGTATGAAGAGTTGATCGACGGCGAGGCTTCAGGTCTGACGCAGCTCCAGGTCGACCAGGCGAAGAATCAGTTGGCCACCGGTCGTCGCACGCTGGCCTCGGACATCCTGACTTACCGCTACGGCCTCGATCAGTTCAAGATGCAGATGGGCCTGCCGACGGACACGCCGCTGACCGTCGATCTGGGGATCTACTATCCGTTCCGCGACGTCTTCCGCCAGATCGACAACTGGCAGCGAAACCCCAAGCGAGACCTGAAGGAGTTGCCGGACATCGTCGGCAATCTCCCGGACCTGGAAGACGTCGTCCTCGACGGCCGATCGGTGCTCAGCCCATACAAGGGACCCAACGCCCAGTTGATCTCCGACGAGGACGGCCTCGAAGACATCCTTCAGTCTGGAGTGCGGATCGCCCTGGAGTATCGGCTCGACATGCTGAACAACCGGGCCCAGCTCTACGACGCCTGGCGACAAATCCGCTACCAGGCAAACTCTCTCAAAGGTATATTGAACGTGGGTCTGACCAACCAGGTGTTGACTCCCCCCACGACCACCAACCCATTCGGCTTCATGTCCCAGGCCACTCAGATGAGCCTGGTGCTGAACGCGGAGCTTCCCTTGATCCGAGTCGCCGAGCGGAACAACTTCCGTCAAGCGATTATCAACTACCAAAGACAGCGTCGCAGTCTCCAAGCCTCGGAAGACGCCCTGAAACTGCAGATTCGGCAAGACATCCGCTCGATGCAAATCGCCTATATCAACTATGCGATCGCCAAGCAGCAGTTGGAGCTCCAGGCCCGACTGAAAGACCAGGCCTTCGAGCAGCTGGTGGCCCCGCCCCAGGCGACCTCGGGTCAGAACCTCGCCCAGAACGCCAACGCGGCCACCCAGAACCAGAACTTGCTTAGCGCTCAGAGCGGTCTGATCAACTCCGAGGGGACGATCCTCAGCACCTGGCAGTCCTACGAGACCGCTCGACTCACCCTGTACCGCGACATCGGCACCTTGCCGTACGATGAATGGGAGGCGTTCAGTGAACTTTTCCCTGCAGAATACCGAGGCCCCAGCCTCGGCCCCGGCACAAGCACCCCGCGACCTGCCGCCGCTGCAGCGGCCGAAACGCCGTAAGGCCTCCTTCGGCAAGATTTTGGCTCTGGGTCTCGCCTCCCTCCTCGCGATCGGAGGCGTGGCCCTGGTCACCGTCCCGGGGTTGAGCAAGCCGGTCCGCGGCTTCTTCACCCCGACCACGATGGACATTATCCCCTTCGAGGTCAAACGAGGCGTCCTACCGATCACGGTCACCGAAAAGGGCTCCCTCGAAAGCGCCAAGAACGAGGACGTGTTCTGCCAGGTCGAGGGGACGACCACGATCATCACGATCCTCCCTGAAGGGACGAGGGTCAAGAAGGGGGACCTGGTCTGCGAACTCGACTCGGCGACCCTCAAAGAGTCGCTCATCAATCAGCAGATCTCCACCCGCGGCGCCGAGGCCTCCTTCCAGCAGGCCAAGCTCACCCGCGAGGTGGCTGAGATCGCCGTTGAGGAATACGTCAAAGGCATTTACGCCCAGGACAAGGCGACCATCAACGGCGAAATCAAGCTGGCTGAATCCGACCTCGCCCGCGCCGCCGACCGCGTCGAATGGGCCAACCGGATGTTCGACAAGGGCTACGTCTCCCGCGCCCAGAAGGTCTCTGAAGAGCTGAACCTCCAGAAGGCCCAGTTCGCCCTGGAACAGGCCAACAGCAAGCTCGACGTCCTTGAGAAGTTCACCAAGGAAAAGACCATCAAGGAGTTGCGCTCCGACGTCGAGAAGGCCCTCTCCGACGAAAAGGCCAAGGAACAGACCTACATGCTGGAAAAGGAGAAGGAGGCGAAGTACGAGCGGCAGATCTCCAACTGCAAGCTCTTCGCCCCCGGCGACGGTCTGGTCGTCTACGCCAACGACCCCGGCCGCAACTTCGGCTCCAACACCCCCCAGATCGAGGAAGGCGCGAGCGTCCGCGAACGTCAGAAGATCTTCAGCCTGCCAGACATCGGCAACATGCAGGTGAACGCCAAGATCCATGAGTCGCAGATCGACAAGATCACGCCCAAGATGAAGGCCAAGATCCGCGTCGACGCCTTCGCCGATACGGAACTGGATGGGGCCGTCGTCGACGTCGCCCCCCTGCCCGACCCGTCGAGCTTCTTTAGCTCCGACATCAAGGTCTACACCTCGCACATCAAAATCGACAGCGCTCTGGCGGGCCTCCGCCCGGGTATGAATGCCGAGGTCGTGATCCTGGTCGACCGCAAGGAAGACGTGCTGACCGTCCCCGTTCAGGCCGTCCTGGAGTTCAAGGGGAAAGACCACCTCGCCGTGAAGGGGGCCGAGGGCTACACCCGCAAGGAAGTCAGCCTCGGCGCGACGAACGACAAGTACGTCCAGATCACCGAGGGCGTCACCGCCGGCCAGGTCGTCGCCTTGAATCCGGTCTCCCTCCTGAGCGACGACGAGAAGCGCGAGCTCTTCTCCGTGGGTCGCGCGGGCTCGAAGAAGGGTGCCGAAGGCAAGGAAGGCGAAGCCAAGGGCGAGGCCGGCCCCGGCGGACCAGTAGCAGCCGGCGGACCGGCCGGCCCTGGCGGACCCGGCGGGGGATCGCCTGATGCAGCCAAGGCCAAAGGCAAGGGCGCCGGTGCCCGCCGTGGCGGCGCGGGCGGTGGGATGGGCGCCATGGGCGCCATCTTCCAGAAGCTGAGCGAGGAAGATCGAAGCAAGCTGCGCACGGCCACCGAAGAGGAGAGGGCCGCCATCCTTCAGAAGGCTGGAGCTACGCCCGAGCAGATCGACCAGATGCGCCAGATGCGTCAGCAGGGCGGCGGCGGTGGTGGCGGATTCGGCGGCGGTCCGGGCGGTCCGGGCGGCGGCGGCGGCCGTCGCGGCGGTGGTCCGGGCGGCGGTGGTCCGGGTGGTGGTGGTGGCGGCGGCGGCGAAGGGCCGGGAGGCAACTGATCGTGGATGTCCGTTCCAACGGCGCTCCTCGCGCTGACAAGCCTCTCGTCTCGATCGTCGACGTTCGCAAGACCTATGTCATGGGTCACGCACCCTCCGGCGGCGGGATCTTCGGCCGCCGGGGGCCTGCGCAGACGGTGACTGTACACGCCCTCCGGGGCGTGTCGGTCGACTTCTACCCAGGCGAGTACGTCGCCATCATGGGCGCTTCGGGCTCGGGCAAGAGCACCATGCTCAACTTGCTCGGCTGTCTCGACCGCCCGTCCAGCGGCCAGTACTTCCTGGGCGACCGCGACGTCTCTCGACTCGACGACGACGAACTGTCCGAGGTCCGCAGCCGCTACCTCGGCTTCATCTTCCAGTCGTACAACCTGATTCAGCAGTACACGGTGCTGGAGAACATCCAGCTTCCGCTGACGTATCAGGGAGGGGGCGAATTGAGCCCCGAGGCCGTTGAGCGGTCCGTTGAACTGGCCAAGATGGTCGGACTCGACGAGCGTCTCGATCACCGGCCGACCCAGCTCTCCGGCGGTCAGCAGCAGCGCGTGGCCATCGCCCGGTCGCTGATCAACGACCCTTACATCATCCTCGCCGACGAAGCCACCGGCAACCTCGACACCAAGACCAGCCATGAGATCATGGACATGCTCCAGCGTCTGAACGACGCCGGCAAGACCATCATCATGGTCACTCACGAAGACGACATCGCCGAGCACGCCAAGCGGATCATCCGCATGCGCGACGGCCTCATTATCGAGGACGGTCCCAGCCCGCGCATGATCGCGGCCGCCAAGGCCGCGGAAGACTCCTCGGTCGCCGCCGGCGCTGAGGCCTGACCCTCGTTCGACTCGACAGCCCCGCCCTCCTTCTCGACCGCCACCGTCAAGGATCGAACTCATGCGACGCATCTGGCGCGGCCTGAAACTCGGCATGAAGAGCCTGTTGCTGCACAAGCTGCGGTCGGGCCTGACGGTGCTCGGCATCGTCTTCGGCGTCGCCGCCGTTATCTCGATGCTGGCGATCGCCGAGGGCTCCAGCCGAGACGCCTTGCAACGCATTCAGGCCCTGGGCGCCACCAACATCATCGTCCGCTCGGTCAAGCCCAGCGACGAGGCCCAGGCCACCGGCGGCCGCCCCTCGCGCATCCTGAATTACGGGCTCAAATACGACGACTACGACCGGATCATGTCGACCGTGCCGACGATTAAAAAGGCGCTGCCGATCCGGGAGATCCGGAAGCAGGTCCGTCGTCTCGAATACTTCCTCGACGGCCGCGTCGTGGGGACGACCCCGGATTACGCCGAGTTCAACATGCTCCAAATGGAGCGCGGCCGGTTCCTCACGGCGGCGGACAACGACAAGTACCAGAACTTCGCCGTGCTCGCCGCGACGACCGCCAAGACGCTCTTCCCCTACGAAGACCCGCTCAATCAGACGGTCAAACTGGGCTCCGACTACTACACGGTCGTCGGGGTCACGAGGGAACGCGAAAGCTCCGCGGGCGTCGGCGGCAGTCTGGCGGCTCAGGACTTCAACAAGGACGTCTACATCCCGTTGAATACCTGCCGCGTTCGGTTCGGCGAGAAGATCGTCAACAACCGCTCGGGCTCCATGGAGGCGGAGGAGACGCAGCTCTCGCAGATCACTCTCCAGGTGAGCAGCACCGACGAGGTCCAGCCCACGGTTCCCGTCATCAAGGCGGCCTACGAGAGGTGGCACCCGAAGAAGGACGTGGAGATGACCGTCCCCTACGACCTGTTGCTGGAGTCGCAACGGACGGCCCGACAGTTCAGCATCATCCTGGGAACGATCGCGGCGATCTCGCTGCTCGTCGGCGGCATCGGCATCATGAACATCATGCTGGCGACCGTCACCGAGCGCACCCGAGAGATCGGCATCCGCCGGGCCCTGGGGGCGAAGCGCAAGGACATCACCCAGCAGTTCCTCATCGAGACGGTCGTGCTCTCCGGCGTGGGGGGCGTGCTGGGTGTTCTCCTCGGGGTGACGATCCCGATGGTGATGGTCTACTTCATCCCCGACCAGAAGGCGTTCGTCACCGGACTGTCGGTGCTGCTGTCTTTCGGCATCTCGGTGGCTGTCGGGATTCTGTTCGGTTTGTATCCTGCGCGACGCGCCGCGATGATGGATCCCATCGAGGCGCTGCGCCACGAATGATTCGAGCGACGTCCCGCGGCCGACGTCGACGTCGGCCGCGGGGGATCCCCGGGTTGGGCTTGCGTCGCTGTACAGGGATTACTAGGCTTGATTGCAGATGGACGTCACCGGATGCGGCCTACGCATTCGGCCGTCTCATTTTTTTTGTCCGGGGCCGTCCCCGGAGCCACACGGAGATCAGGGCCAAACCGCCGTCGTCCTTTGTCCGAGCCCGCTTCCCGGACCCGTAAGCTGGACGACGCCTCAACCCCACCGGCCGCATGAAGCGCGTCGCCTTTGCGGCGGCTGTCGTGCGATTCGCACATGTAACGACGACGAAGACGAAGATGGGAGCAGTTCGGCATGTCCACAGACCGCATTCCGATGTCGAAGGAAGGCTACGAGAAGCTCAAGGCCCAACTCGACAAGATGAAAAATGAGGACATGTCCCGTATCGCCGAGCAGATAGCCCAGGCCCGCGGCTACGGCGACCTCTCTGAAAACGCCGAGTTCGACGCCGCCGTCGAAGCCCAGGGCATGCTCCAGGCCCGGATCAACGACCTTCAGGACAAGCTCTCACGCGCCTTCATCGTCGATAAGACGAACATGCCGACCGACCGCGTCGTCTTCGGCTCCAAGGTTCGCGTCCTCGACGTCGACATGGGCGATGAAGAAGACTTCGTCCTTGTCGGCCCTGGCGAGGAAGACTACGACCGGAACCGCATCCTCCTGACCAGCCCGATCGGCCAGGCCCTCGTCAACAAGCGCGTCGGCGACGAGGTCGAGGTGCCGATCCCCAAGGGGACGCTCAAGCTGAAGGTCGTCGAGATCGGCGTCGAGTAAGTCGGCTCGCTCATATTCGCTTCGGATCGATCCCCCGCTCCCGCCATGACGGCGGCGGCGGGGCGGTCAGAATCAGCGGCCTCGACGTCGAGGGATGCCGCACCTGTAAGGACTGAGCGTGCAGGGCGATCCCCGGCGCGAAGTCTGATCGAGCGCCGTAGAGGGCGTCTCCCACGATCGGCGTCCCTCGCGCTGCGGCCTGCACTCGCAGTTGATGCGTGCGGCCGGTCTCGGGCCAGAGCCGCAGCCAGCGGAGCCCGTCTGGAAGAGTCGCAGACGCGTCGACCGAGACGCGCGTTCGCGCTTCGCGGGCTCTTGGCATACCCTCGGCGACGACGTGAATCAGCCCGGCCGCATCGGTTGCGACGGTCAGCCAGTCCAGCCAGACGTCGCCGATGGGCGGCAGCGGCGACGGCCTTTCAACGGCCGTCGTTTCATCGGGCGTCTCGACGATCGCCCAGTATTCCTTGACCGTCTGCCGCTTCTCGAACTGGCTCGCCAGTCGTCGCGCGGCTTTCGGAGTCTTGGCCCAGAGCAAGACCCCCGACACCGGCCGGTCGAGGCGGTGAACGATGCCTACATAGGCTGATTCGGGTGAATTGGGAGCCAGGTGAAGCCGCACGTCCTGTTCAAGGGTGGTCTCGCCGGCGGGAGCCCACGTCCCCTGCGTCGGTTGGCCGGCCGGCTTGAACACGCCCAGGCAATGCTCGTCCTCAAAGAGGACGTGGAGGCCGGCGTTCATTGGGGGGCGTCGGACGGTGGGTTCGCCCTGAGATCCTTCGTCAGCGACTGCGAGCCGGTTTCGTTCGACCGCATCAAGCCCTCGGCCAGATCGGCGGGAGTGGCGTCCTGAGTTGGGTCGAGGCCCGATGTGCCCGGCGGGCCGTACTTGTTCGAGGTCGGTTGCGCAATCCTCTCGCCGGCCGTCGGAGTGCCGAAGATCGCCGGCTTCGAAGCGCGGACGAGGCGGTCGTCGCCGGAAGCCCCCGGCGCGGCGTTGAACGAGTTCATGTTCGAGGGGCCGACGGCGGGATGGGGTTCGTTGCTGAAGCCGACGGTAGGGGGGGCCCCGCCTGTCCGGGAGTAAGCCCTGCCGGGCGGAACCTCGCTCTTGGTGCTCCGGCAGCCGGCCGCCGCCATGATCGCCAGAACTAGGACGCCCCCGATCCGAAGACGCATGAAAGGAACGTCGGGTCGATCCATCGACGGAACCTCCAACCACCCGCGAAACGCAAAACGGACGCTCCGGGCGCAGCGGCCCGGGCGTCCGGATGATAGCGATCGCGAGGAGGCGGTCAAGTCAGGCCGACCAGCCCCCGTTGCGGGCTCACTTCTTGGCGGCCTCGTAAAGCCGGCCGACCTCGGTCCAGTCGATCACGTTCCAGAAGGCCGTGATGTATTCAGGCCGACGGTTCTGATACTTGAGGTAGTAGGCGTGCTCCCAGACGTCGAGACCGAGGAGCGGGGTGGCCCCTTCCATGATCGGACTGTCCTGGTTGGCCGTCGAGGTGACGGCCAGCTTGCCGTCCTTGCCGACCGACAGCCAGGCCCAGCCGGAGCCGAACCGAGTCGTGGCGGCCTTGGTGAAGGCCTCCTTGAACGCGGCGAAACCGCCGAGTTCCGAGGCGATCGCGTCGGCCAGGGCGCCCTTGGGCTCGCCGCCGCCGCCGGGGCCAATGATCTTCCAGAAGAACGAGTGGTTGGCGTGTCCGCCGCCGTTGTTCCGCACCGCCGTCCGGATCGACTCAGGGACCGCGTTCAGGTCGGCGATCAGTTCCTCGATCGGCTTCCCCTGAAGGCTGGGCTGGTCCTTGAGGGCGGCGTTGAGGTTGTTGACGTAGGCGGCGTGGTGCTTGTCGTGGTGGATCTCCATCGTCTTGGCGTCGATGTGAGGCTCCAGCGCGCCGAAGTCGTAGGTCAGCGGGGGCACGGTGTATTCGGCCATAATCCTGTCGCTCCTTGTTCCCTGGGGCTGCGGCCCCCGGCCGGCCTGATCGCCGCCGGCGGGCGGGCCCAACGTCCCGGACAAACTACCATAGCCCGGACCGGTTCTCCAGGAATCGGAGGCAAGTCCCGCGCCGCCCGTCGCTTCCGATCAGGCCGTCGCCGACCGCAAAGCCAGAGCCCAGGCGTCGGCCGCGGCGCGAGCCGTGAGGGCCGGCGACGCTTCCTGACGAGCCGTCCGACGAACCGTGGTCGCCGACTTGCTGATGCTCAGCGAGTAGCTGGCGACGCTCGATCCGTCCGATGACTGGATCCGGACGATCAACGACGAGTTCCTCGGTGCGTTGGTTCTGGCCGAACCGCTCCCCTGAGCGACGACCCGCCCTCGACCGTTCAGGATCTGCACCACGGTCCCCGGCGCCGAAACCTGATAGACGCCGGCCGCGCCGGCCTGGAACGAGTAGTAGTCGACGTCGCCCGTCGTCAGCGTGAGGCTGGCGATGGTCGTCGAAACGGTCTTCCCCAGCTTGGTGGCCCTGGACGTGGTGTTGTTGGACTCAAAGCGATCGGCGGAGACGACGACCGGCGTGTAGATCGGCCCCGAGGGGGTCGACGTGACGGGCGTTGTGGTCGGACTCGTGACGACCGGCGAGGGAGTCGAGGTGACGGGCGTTGAGACCTGAGGCGCCTTCGACATCGAAACCGTCAGGCTGTAGGCGCCGACGGAGAAAACGTCGCGTGTAGCCCCCGTCACAGCCACGTAGTAGCGATGGCCCGCGACGATCGACCCCATGGAAGCCTTGGCGTCGTTGCTCCACTTGCTCGCGTCGGAGGCCTGGCCGAGCAGCGTTCCGTTCTCGTCGAAGACCTTGACCAGCGGGCTGAGCATGCTCACGTTCGAGGCTGAGGCGATGACCTGCCAGGAGCCGCTCGCGTAGCTCGGGGCGACGAAGCTGAACCACTCCACGTCGCCGATCGCCGTGAGGGACGCACCGTACGCGGTTGACGTCTGAGTCGTCTGAACGGCGGGCGATAGGTCGATGGGCTTCGCGGCGCTGAGCCCGTAACCGGCGTTCTGGTAGACGTCCAGCTTGCGGGCGCCGTAGATGGCCTGGATCCCCGCGATGTCGCCGTCGTCCAGACCGCCGACCTCGCCGCCGTAGACGGGACGCATCACTTCCTGATCGTTGGGCGTGTGGGCCAGCCCCAGCGCGTGGCCGGTCTCGTGCAGGACAACGCTGTACAGGTCGTACTGGGTCCCAATGGAGTATGACATGCCGAGATTGATCTCAACATCCCCGCCGGCCGTCGATCCCATCGGCGGCGGATAGTACGTCTGGGCGAGGGTCTGCGTGTCGTTCACCAACACATCGCCGCCGATCCGGATGTCGCCGAAGCGGGAGTCTCCCTGCTGCGCTCCGGGCATGTTCTCCGGGTAGGCTCCGTCCAAAACTGGAACGATGTTGATGTTCGCCGACGCCTGCCAGGTGGCCAGGGCCCGGGCGATCTCGCGCTGCCACACCCCGGCCCCGAACTTGGCGTTGAACGCCGAGTTGATCCCGTTCGTGCCGCTGATCCACTGGACGCCGTCCGGCGCGATGCTGTAGGTGATCCGGGAGGGGTTCGCCCAACTGGCGCCCGAAAGGACGTAATCGTACCCCTCCGTCGCCATCAGCGCCCGGACTTCAAGCACCTCCAACGCCGAGGGCCAACGACGCGGCACTCGCTGGAGTTTCGCCTCGCCCCATCCTCTAACCCGCCGCACAACCTCCTTGTACGTCTTCCAGGACCTCTCTCCGAGAGCCCGCATGGGAAGCCCAAGCATGTGCACCCCGCTGGTCGTCGGGCTCGGCTGAGGATCCGGGTGCAGGAGAGTTTTGAACCATCCGACCGCCGCCGAGTTCCAAGACGCCTGGATCGCGTCTCAAACCGTCGATGACCGTGGATCGTCCCCGTCTCCTTGGCCCTTTCGCCAGCCCTAGCCGCTTCGCCTGCATCAGCCCTCCCTGTTCCAAGCCCCACATCCCTGGCAAAGCCAATCGCCGTCGCCGGCGGCGCTTCCCCTTGGGGGTTTCCCATGACTGTCGAGAAATCGAGATACACAGAGGTTTTCGATTACAGCGATCTCGACCGCATTACCGCATGCCCGAGGACTGCCGAATTTCCCTGTGATTCCTCCGATACAGGAAAACTAGAGCGCGATTCCAGAGATCATCTAAAGAATCCGGAGAGGCCCGCCGACACAGGCCGGACGACCCTACCCCACCGCGCCGACGGTACCGGTCATGCGGATTGCTCCAACGCGATAGTGAACACACCGTCATTGGCTCATGGGGCCAATTCATCAACCGCCGCCCGGGCCGTTCCCCGAAGACTTGCGACGCCCTGTCGGGAGGGATAGGTTGAGCGTGTCCGTCGCCTTTTCCGTCGGCGACGCCCCACTCGCGTCGAGGCCCTGCATGCGAGCCAACGAACCGGTCGATCCTCGCGACGCTTACGGAGCCTTCATCCGACGTCAGCCCAAACCGTCGCCCCCGCCGACGAACGCCTCGGGCTGGGACGAACATCTGAGAAAGGTCCGAAAGGGCCTGTACGAAGCGCTTGGCCTCGACCACGTTAAGGGCTGCGACCTCGCTCCCGAAGTCCTCGGGGTGGTGGAGCGGGACGACTACGTCATTGAACGACTGACGTTCCAGAGTCAGCCGGACGTACGGGTTACGGCGAACCTTTACCGTCCTCGACGCCAGGACGGACCCGCTCCCGGCGTGCTCTGCGTCCACGGCCACTGGCCCTGGGCCCGAATCGATCCGACCGTGCAAGCTCGTTGCATCGGCCTGGCGAAGCTCGGGTACATCTGTCTCTGCGTCGACGCCTTCGGAGCCGGGGAACGAGCCCCGATCCCGGCGCGGGGGACTTACCACGGCGGCCCCCCCGCGGGCATGCTCTGGGCGGCCGGCGTCCCGCTCATCGGGCTTCAGGTTCACGATAACCGCCGGGCCGTCGACTACCTGACCTCCCGCGCGGAAGTCGATCCCACGCGGTTGGCGATCACCGGCGCTTCCGGCGGCGGCAACCAGACGCTCTACGCCGGGGCTCTCGACGATCGCTTCACGGCCGTCGTCCCCGTCTGCGGCGTCGGAACTTATGAGGCCTACCTGGAGACCGCGTGCTGCGTCTGCGAGGTCGTCCCGGGCGGCCTGAAGTTCGCCCGCACCGGCGACGTTCTGGCGATGATCGCGCCTCGGGCCCTGCTGGTCGTCAGCGCTCTTCAGGACTCTCCCCAGTTCAGCTTTGGGGAAGCCGCCAAGAGCGTCGCCCGCGCCCGGTCTCGCTTCGAGGCACTCGGCGCGGGGGATCGCCTGCGACACGTCGGGATCGATTCCAAGCACGACTACAACCAGCCGATGCGCGAGGCCATGTACGGCTGGCTCGACCGATGGCTGCGCGGCAAGGGAGATGGCTCGCCCGTCGCCGAACCGATGATCGTCACCGAGGACCCCGAGACGCTCCGGTGCTACCCGGACGGTCCGTCACGGCCGAAGTCGATCGTCTCCGTCCCGGAATTCGGCCGTCGCCAGGCCGCGGCCCTACTCGCCGCCCTTCCGCCGCCGCCCGACCATCGAGAAGCCTGGGAGGCCGAGGCCGCAACCCTCCGCGCCGATTTAGCGGAGGTGCTCGGCGGCCTGCCGGAAACGGCGCCGAGAGTCTTGCGAACAAGCTACGACCCCGCACGACGACTCGCGACGATCGAGATGGAACCCGAGCCCGGACTGATGCTTCGGGGCTACCTATCACTCCCTGAGCCCTCCGCCGTCGATCCGCCGAGCGTCGTGATCCACGCGAGCGAGGAAGAGGTTACGGCCGAGGCCGCTCAGGAACGGGGCATGCGTCGAACCGGCAAGGCCGGCCTGGCCGTCGCGACCGTCGAGCTGCGAGCCCTGGGGAGACTCAAGCCGGCGACCTCCCGAGTGGCCAACGCGGCCGACCACAACGAGGCCGAATGGGGGGTCTGGATAGGCCGCCCCCTGCTCGGCCAATGGGTCTATGACCTGCTCCAGTGGATCGAAGTCGTGACAGACGTCGTCGACCGGCTGCCAGAAGCGGCGAGTTTCCGCCGAGCGCCGATTTCGCTCCAGGGCCAGGGAGTGGCCGGCATCGCGGCCATCCTCGCGTCGCCGTACGCTCCGGGCGTCGCGAACGTGACCGCCGACTTCGCTCCAGTGCAACTTGCCGAAGGCTCGCCGACGGCGCAGAAATCGATCCGAATGGGTGCACTCGCCCCTAACCTCTTGAGGCTTGGCGACATCGGCCGACTGGCCTCCCTCGCGGCGCCGCGAGGGCTAGAGGTCTCTTACGACGTGGGGCCCGACGGGGCTTCCCTTTGGCCGTTCGAGATCCTTCCGGAGTTCGCTCACACCCAGGCCGTCTATCGGCTCTATGACGCGGAGGATCGGTTCTCGATCCAGGCTCCCGGGAAATGAGCATCGGCCGCAAATCGAAGCGGTTCGGCGACGTCCTGGTCCGACCGAGGGGGTTTTGACGCCGATAAAGAGGAGCTTCGCGCGCCGGGCGCATTGACGGGTGTCGGGGACTTCCGATAATTAAAGAGATATCGGGAAATGTGCCCTGTCGCCCGGTCGAGGTTCCTTGTCCCTCGACCGGAATGCGAGCCCGCGCGGATCAGCCCGTCCCCATTCGATCCCGCTCTCCCCATCTCGGACGGCCCATGCAAGACCAACCGATCTCAATCCCTCGCATCGATCTGGAACGCCCCCCCGCTCGTTCATCGATCTTGGGACGGCTCGCGGGGTTGCTCAGCGTGCTCGGTGTGCTCGGGGCCGGAGCCTGGGCGTGGGAGCAAGGTTATCGCCCCTCGTGGCTCCAGAGCAACCAGGCCCTCCCGTTCGAACTGGTCGAGGTCGACCGTGGCGACATCGCCGATTACGTCGTCGAATACGGAACCGTGGAGAGCGCGTCGGACGCCGTCGTTCGTTGCCAGGTTGAAGCTCTGATCGGCCTGGTCGGCGGCAGTAATTCGAACGGCACGACCAAGGGCTCAGGCTCGACCTCTGGCTCGACTCAATCGTCGAGCTCTCAATCCACGACGCCCACCACCACAACGTCTTCCACCAAAAGCTCATCCTCGTCGACGGCCAAGAGCGGATCGAGTACGAGCGGGTCGAGTACGAGCAAATCGAGCACGAGCGGGACGTCCGGGACGAGCTCTTCAAGCACCACGTCCTCAAGCTCCAGCACTTCGTCCTCAAGCTCCTCGGGAACCTCGACGAGCAAGAAGCCGACGATCCGCAGCTTCAACTACACGGTCGCCAAGTACACCCCCCTGAAGCGGACGACCGCGACCTCGAAATCATCGTCGACGTCCGGCAGCAATTCCGGTTCGAGTGGTTCGGGCGGCGGCGGAGGAGGCGGCGGCGGCCGAGGCGGTCGCGGCGGCGGAGGCGGCGGCGGGATGGAGGAGAAGCCCGGGTCGACCCGAATCATCTCGATCCTCCCTGAGGGAACTCACGTCAAGCCGGGGGACGTGGTCTGCGAGTTGGACTCGGCCTCTTATCGCGATGAGGTGAAGGCTCAGCAGGTCCGCTGGCTCCAGGCCAAGTCGTTCGTCGAACAGGCGAATGCGAACCTCGCCGTCAACGAGATCACCTTGCGCGAGTATCGCGACGGGATCTATCCGCAGGACATGCAGCTCATCCGTCAGTATGTGCAAACCTGCGAGATCGACCGCGACCGCGCCGCCCGCAACGTCGAGTGGTCGCGCACGGTGCAACAAAAGGGCCTCCGCACCAGCTCCCAGCTCAAGGCCGACGAGCTCTCCCTCGACCAGACCGATTTCGTCCTCAGCGAGGCCAAGGGGATGCTCGAACGGCTGGAGAAGTACACCGGCCCGAAGAACCTCAAGGAACTTGAGGCCAAGCTAGCCTCGATCCGCGCGGACAAGCTCGCCCAGGACGCCAGCTTCGCCCTCGAGGACGAACGCCTCCGCCGGCTGGAGAAGAACGTCGCGGCCTGCACCCTCCGCGCGCCGGGCGAGGGCATCGTGGTTTACGTCAACCAGACTAACGGCTGGGGACGCACCGAAGCAGGCATTCAGGAAGGGGTGACGGTCCGACAGGACCAGCCCATCTTCCAGCTCCCCGACCCGAAGCGGATGCGGATCAAGGCCCGAATCAACGAGACGAAGGTTTCACTCCTGCGTCCGGGACAGGGCTGCACGATCCGAATCGATGCATTCCCCGACCGCCCGCTTCAAGGCAAGGTGACCGACGTCACGGCAATCGCAGCCCCGGTCAACGGCCCGTTGTCCGACGTCCGCGGCTATTACGCCCTGATCGACGTCGTCGACGGCTTCGAGGACCTTCGCCCCGGCCTCAGCGCTGAGGTCTCCTTCCTGCACGACCGTCGTTTGCATGTCGAGCGCGTCCCCCTGAACTCCGTCCGCCAGGTTGGAGGCCAGTCGTTCGTGGCCGTTCATGAGCCGGCCTCTGGCCCCGAGGGTAAGCCGGCCTACCGATGGCAAAAGGTCGACCTGGGCCTGAGTGATTCGGATTACGTCGAGGTCGTCTCGGGCGTCCGCCAGGGAGACCGCGTGATCGCCGACCCGACCACGCTGGCTCCCCCCTCCCCGACCAAGCCCGGTTCGTCGGGCTCGGAGGTCGCTTCCGTCTCGCCTTGAGCGTTGGCCGATTAGAGATCGTCCGTTCCAGCCGCCGCGGCGACCAGATCGGCGACCGTCTCTTCCAGCAGAGGCTCGCCCCCGAAGGTCATGCCCAGCACCTGGATGCGGTCGGTCGCGATCTGATTCCGGGGCCGCGTGATCTCGCCCTCGATCGGTCCGTTCGTCCCGGAGAACCGTTGCGCCAACCGGGCGACCTCATACTCGGAGACGTAGCGATCACAGCAGTTGAACATGCGTCCCGAAACGGCCGAAGCATCCGCCTTGAGCAGCACCTCGACGGCTCGCGCCACGTCGGCGGCGTGGACCTCCTTGCCCCCCTTCCGACATTCGACCGGACGCCCCGCCACGACGTTGCGGATCAGCCTGAACCACTTGGAAGCCGTCGCCGGCCGCGCCATTCCGTAGACGCCGCTCGGCCGCAGCGAGCAGACGTTCAAACGCCCGCTCAATCCATAGCTGGCGACGAACGACTCGACTGCGGCCTTGTGCGCGCCGTAGTGGTTGCTGCTCCAGGTCGGGTGGGTCTCATCGAGGGGCCGGTCGGGCAGGATCTCGTCGTGCACGGCGCAAGAGGAGATGAAGACGACGCGGCCGACGCCCGCCTCGCGAGCCCGCTCGAAGAGTCGAATCGTCCCCACGACGTTGCGTTCGACGAACTCGACGACGTCCCCCTCCCCACCGCGAAAGGCTTGCCCCGGGCGGTCGAGCGCGGCGTGGACGAGGGCGTCGGCGCCACGGACCAACTCGCGGGCCGACCGATCATCGTCGAGGCCGCCTTCGATCCAGAGGATGTCGTCGGGGAGTCCGGCCAGATCGCTCGAAGGCCGCTGCCAACAGATAGGCTGATGTCCCAGAGCCGCCAGATGTGAGACGATGTAACGACCCACGAAGCCGGTCGCGCCCGTGACTGCGATCCTCATCAAACTCACCCTCCCTGCCCCTCGATCCGGCGGGCGGCGACCGCGAAGTCGGAGACGACGACCTTGGACCCCGCCCCACAGCCCGCCCCCGCCAATCAACCGTCGTCCACGCGGATCCGACGGTTCAAGCGGTTCATCTTACTCGCCACGCTTGCCGCCGTCGCCCTGACGATCGCGTCGTTCCGTGTCGGTCGCTACTATGCGGTCGAGACCTGGAACACCGTCCGCCGGGCCGTCATCTATCAAGTCACCGGCCTCACCCCGGACCGCGCCGAGATCGAGGCCGACTGGAAGCGCCGACGCAATCTGACGCTCCAAAGCACAGAGGAAACACTCCGGAAATTCTACGACGGCACCGATGAGAACATGCGGGCCCTCTTCCGCGTCGCGGGGATGGACCCCGAACACGGCCTGGTCCGATACGGCCGCGCGGACCAGACGTTCCTCATCTCCTCCAAGGTCTTCGAACGCGACGACTCGGGACGATCGTATCGATTCCTGCCCAATACGCGGTCGATCTGGCTCCGCCAGGTGGTGCTCCTCAACGGCCCATTCAGCCTCCTCCTGGTCCCCAACACCCCCGAGGTCCGCGAGGCCGCCGGCCGCGCGGGGGCGATCGTCGACGAGCCCTCGGCCACGACGACCAACTCATGGGGACTGCGAGGACCCGAGCCCGATCCCAGCGCCCCGCTTCGAGGGGTGATCCTGGGCGATTCGTTCATGCAGGGGATGTTCAGCCCCGACGATCAGACGCCGCCGGTCCACCTGGCTCGCCGCCTCTCCGAACTCCGCGGAACGGCCGTCTCCGTGGCCAACACCGGACATATGGGCTACTCGCCGGAACAGTATTTCTACTCGCTCAAGGAATACGGCGAGCGGATGAAGCCGCACTTCGTGGTGGTCAGCGTCTGCCCCAACGACTTCGGCAGCGAGTTCGACATTCTCCAGGGCCGTCCCGACTGGATCGCCGAGGCCGAATACTGGATCGAGCAGATCTACGGCTGGTGTCGGGCGCGGAATGTGACGTGCTTGGTCGTTCCGATCCCGAGCTTCCCGCAGGTGGAAAGCACGCGCAAGGACGGCTTTTACCCGGGGCTGGTGAACAACATCTTCCACGGGCCGCCCGCGAGTTACTGCGATCCGCTGGAACGATTCATCAACGAGAATTTGAAGCTGAAGATCAAGACGAGGGCCTCGGGCGGTTCCTTCTCCCGAAGCCCGCTGTACAACCGCCATATCGACGACGAACATCTGTCGCCGAAGGGCGCCGAGGTCTGGGCCGACGTCGTCGCGGAGCGGCTGTCGTTGTGGATGACGGCGACGGCGGACGGATCGCCCGCACCGCCGCCGCCGTCGGCGGTCACTTCTGGCTCATCTGCGAGCGAGCCCCGTCAATGAGCAGATCCCACTGGAAGGCCGGACCGGGGTCAGTCTTGTTGGTCTGAACGTGGTAGTGCCCCAGAACGCCCTGGTAGGCGTCGAACTCGGGCCGCGAAAGCGTGTCCAGCCGCAGCTTGCCCGAGGAATCGCGGGGATAGTCGCACTTGAGCTTGGGGAAGACGGTGCAAAGCGTCGCCGTGAGCTTGGTCAGGGCGTCGTACTGGGCCTTCGTGAGGTCGTACTGCTCCAGCGTCTCGCCGCGGATCTTGCCCGTGACGGGCTCGTTGCGGGCGGGGGCCAGCAGCGCGGAGGGGTTGTGGATGCCGTTCGCTTCCGGAGTGCCGGGGAGCTTGATCTTCACCAGGCCCTGGGCGTCCTTCTCATACCAACGGTCGCGGGATTCGGTCCGCCCCGGCGGATAGGCGCCCATGTTGGCGATCTCGATGCCGATCGACCGGCCGTTGGCGATCGTGGCGTGCCAGGCGGCCTCCTTGAGGTCGAGCGTCTGGTAGATCGTGCCGTCGACGTCGAGCATGAAATGGACGCTCAGCCCGCGATCGTCGTGGAGCACGCGGAAGCAGCGCTGGCTGGTGCCGCAGACGTCGTAGTGGATCACGAACTGGTCGACGACCCGCTGGAGCAGCGGCAGATCCCAGCCGCCGGACTGCACCTGCTTCAGCTCGGCCTCAGAGAGCCCCGCCTTGCGGACGCCGAAGCGCGTCGCCGGCAGATCGGCCTTCTTCTTGTCGGGCGCGCTGAAGTGGGGATCGACGCGATAGGCGTCATACCCGCCCGGATCAGTCCAGAGGACCACCGGCGTCGAGGTGTGGAAAAGCTGGCCGGCGACGACGATCTCGTCGCCCTGACGTTCCAGCCGAGCGCCCGGCTTCGGGGCGTCGGCGGCCTGCGCGGCGGCCGCGAAGGCCAGAATCCCGAAAGCCGCGGCCAAAGCGCGAGGCAACGTTCGAAACGAGGAAGGGAGCAAAACGATCTCCTTGCTTGCTTCCGGCGTTGAGGCGGGACTGACGAGGAGGAGGCATGGGGCTGGACTCGCGGCCGGGCGCGAATCACAATTGATTTTCAGCCGGAGCGAAGGACGAAACAAGTGGAATTGCATACCATGATCGAATCAACCGTCTTGCAGATCTTCAAGCGACGCCTTCCTTCGGCTCGGCGGCGCGCCGTCGCGGCCGCCACGATAGCGGCCCTGATCCTGACCGCCGCCGGGGCCTCGGCGCAGCAGGCGACGCCCTCAACGACCCCTCCGGCGGAGCTTGGCGCCCGCATCGAAAAGCTCGTCAAGGAGCACAAGGGGAAGGCGACGGTCGCGCTGAAGAACCTCAAGACGGGCGAGACCTTCTCGATCAACCCCGACGAGCCGATGCCCACCGCCAGCCTCATCAAGTTCCCGGTCATGGTCGAGGCCTACCGCCAGGCCGCCGAGGGAAAGATCGACCTGAACGCGCCGGTCACGCTGCGCAAGAAGGACATGGTGCCGGGCTCGGGCGTCCTGACCTACCACTTCTCCGACGGCGCCACCTTCCCGCTCGTCGACGCCGTCCACCTGATGATCACCTACTCAGACAATACGGCGACCAACATCGTCCTGGACGCGGTCGGCATCGGCTCAACGGCCGCGACGATGGAGAAGCTCGGCTATCCCAACACCAAGATCCACTCCAAGGTCTTTCGTCGCGACACGTCGGTCTTCCCCGACCGCAGCAAGGTCTTCGGCCTGGGGAGCACCACGGCCGGCGAAATGGTCAAGCTGTTCGAGGCGCTCCAGGCCAAGAAGCTCGTCGATGAGAAGTCCAGCGAGGCCATGTGGAAGCACCTGCTCACCTGCGACGACAAGGCCAAGTTCCCCCGCTTCCTGCCGGCAGGCACGAAGGTGGCGTTCAAGACCGGCAGCGTTGACGAGGCCCGCACCTGCGCCGGGGTCATTGAGACCAAGGGGGGGCCCGTCGCTCTTTGCGTCATGACCAACGCCAACGAGGACCAGAGCTGGGGAGACGAGAACGCCGGCAACGTCCTCTGCGCCAAGACCGCCCGCGAAGTGTACGACTACTTCACGGCCAAGGCCCCCCCCTCCCCGACCGCCGCCGCATCCTCCGGCGAGGCCGCCGCGACCAAGTGACGACCGTTCCGCGGAACCACAGCCGGCCCGCAATGCGCCGGGCCGGCTGCACTCAACAGAAGAGGCGACGCCATGGGCTTTCTCAGCACGCTCCGGCACCTGCTGACCGACCATTCCCACGCCGAGCGCTCTGAGGAGTCGCTCGAACGGTTCCGCAACGCCTGGGGCCTCGACGACGAGGCCGCCGTCGCCGGCGATTCACCCGCCGACCAGGTCGCCTCGGAATACGACCGGACGCAGTGGCGGCGCAAGCTGCACCACATCTTCGAGAAGGACCCCGCGTCCGACACCGAATGGCCCACCCTCATGCGCGAGGCCAAGGCCCTGAACCTCGACGACGCCTGGGTCGACGCCGCCATGCGCGAGGAGTTCACGATGATGATCCGAAGCCTGATCGCCGACCGACGCCTCAGCGAGGACGACCAGGAACGCCTCGAGGCCGTCCGCAAGCGCATGGAGATGACCGAGGAAGAAGCCGCCGGCCTCGTTCAGTCCGTCGTCGCCGACGCCCGCCGCTTCTTCGGGGGAGACGTCGTCATCGAACATTGAGGAGACGGGCTATTTCAAAGTTCCCGGCAGCGCCTGCGGCTTCCCCTCGCGGTCGACGCAGGCGAGCGTCGTGCGACCCTCGGCGAGCAGTTCATTCTCGCGGAACAGCTTGTATTCGTGAACGATCTTGACGTGCGTCACCCGCGCGACCGACGTGCGCAACGTCAAGAGGTCGTCGTAGCGGGCCGAGCGCCGGAACTTGCACTCCAGGTCGACGATGACCAGGAAGAAGCCGGCGTCCTCGATTTCCCGATAGTTTTCACCTCGGGCGCGCAGCAACTCGGTACGGCCGATCTCGAAGTAGACGGCGTAGTTGGCGTGGTGCAAAAGCCCCATACGGTCGGTCTCGGCGTACCGAACCCGAATCTGAGTCTCGCAGCTATCGACCTCGCTCATCACCTCGCCTTTCGCAACAGATCGAACACCCCGGACGGCCTGCGGCTCATCGCCGCTCAGCCCCGGCAGCCTGGGCGGTCGGCCCGGCGTCGGGGGGAGTCACCACGATGAGAGGGTACGGGTCGTACGGCCAGGCCTCGCGGCTGGGGTTGCCGGGACGATATCCCGATTCGACCCAGCGCCGAAACGCCGTGGGATTATGCTCCAGGCCCTGGCTCTTCAACCAGGCCTCGTACTGGTCGACCGCCTCGGACATGATCCGACCGTCGCCGACCGGAACGTAAAGGTATCGAACCGTGAACTGGGCGCGTGCGTCCTCAAGGGTCGAACCCTCGCGGAGCAGTTCGGCGATCGCCGAGACCAGGCCCGTCCGTTCCGAGCCCCAGGCGCAATGGATCAAGACCGGGGGACGCATCTCGTCGAGCGCCTTCACCAGCGTCCGAAGCTGAACGCGGGACATCCAGACGCACGAGGAAAGCGAGACGTCGACCTGCGTGGCTCCGGCGGAGGTCGTCGCGTCGCGCTCGGCGCGATACCAGGCCTCGTCCGGATTCGGCCCACGAAGGTTCAGGACGGTTTTGACGCCGTGCTCACGAATGGTCTTTGAGAGCCTGCCCGACGACATCTGAGCCGATCGGAGGATCTTCCCCGGCTGCACGGTCCCGAAGTTGTCGTTCGCCAGGTCCCAGCCGATCCAGGCCGCCGCCGCCAGGAACGGCAAGGCGATCGTCGCCAGGATCCTGCGGACGAGCCGCCTGCGCATGCTTGCCACTCCCGACCTCCCACGAATCCTTTTCCGGGTCGGGCGTGAGCGTCGCCTGAACCCTTGCGAACTCTTCGATCAAGAACTGGTCGTTCCGGTCAACCAGGGCGTCGGGCCGAGCCCAGGGATAGGCCGAGATCGTCTCCCAGGCCTGCTTCGCCGTATAGCCCTGGTGGCGGATGAGGTAGGCCGCGTGGGCCAGGCTGGTCCGATGGTGGCCGGCGACGCAATGGAAGAAGACCGGCTGTCGATCCGGGTCGGCCAGCAGGTCGGCGGCGATCGCCATCTGCTCGACCGTCGCCCGAGACCCGCGCATCGGCACGATCACCCAGTCCAGTCCCTGGTCGCGGACAACGCGACTCTGCCCGACGAACTTCTCGTCCGTGGTGTTGATCGCCGTCAGGGTGACGATCGTCTTGATCTTCTCGCGCGCGACAATCCGGCGCAGGGGGCCGGGCTGCTGCCAGGCGCCGCGAACCAATCGGCCGGGCTCGACGATCTGGACCCGTTTCTCGACCCAGTAGTCGCGGGAGGCGACGGCGAGAGCCGCTACGGCCGCGATCGTCAGACCGAGCGCGCCGAGAATCCAGGGAAGCGATCGGCGACGAACCACGCTGGCTCCTTCCGGCGGGGCGGCGGGCGCGGGCGACGGCCTTGCCGCCCGAGGATCCATCCTCGGCATCAGCCCGAGTCCGCGGGCATTGTAGCCACGGGCCTTGCAGCGGCAAGATCAACCTCGCCGCGCAAAGAAACGGCCCCCGAGATCGAGGGCCGAAAAAAAGTTCAGCAGTGGTGCGGTCACTCGCCGGAGGGCTGCGTCTGGCGCGGGGTCCGCGGGCGACGAGTCGGCTCGGCGTCCATCGCGGCCAGATAGCGGGAGGTCTCGCTCTGCACGGGCGGCGGGATGATCGGCAGAAGACGGAATGATTCCTCAACGATCCGAGCGATGCCGTCGGCCATCGGCGAAGCCAGCAGGAGCCGGAACTTTTCGATCAGTTCCTCGCCGCGCTCCGAAGAGGGAAGACGATCAACGGTCACCAGAGTTCCAAGATGGGTCGATCCCACCGTCGACTCTCCGGTCTCACCCTGGTCGCCAAGCAACGGGGTCGAATCCAGCAGAACTTCAAGCGGCACTCCCAAGGCTCGGGAGATCCGCCGCAGCGTCCCCGCCTGAGGCTTGCTCGTATTGCCGCGCTCGATCTGATAGAGGGCCGTCCGGGAGATCTTCGCGCGGCTTGCCAACTCGTCGGGGCCCCACCCCTTGGCGTAACGCAGATCGCGAATCCGTTTTGCAAGGTTCATGGAACGTCTCGTTTCTTCCCGCAGGATGCAAAAGCCAGGAGATCGAGATGACTGAAAAGGGGGAAGATCCACAGCCCCGTCCGCATCTCTACCTTATGAATGTGATATTACGACGGCTCCAAAAAAAATCAATTGCGAAACGAGTCAAATCGCCTAAGAAGTGGAGTCGCATCAATAAAATTCCGCTAATACACAACCAAATCAACTCCACGATGCAAGCAGTCCCCTTTCCTGCCAGTTCCTCCTCCCGGCCCGTCTCGATTGTCGGGGCGTTTCAACGAAAGTCCAATCGGGATGTAGGATTTCGACGCCGAGCACGCATATTCCGACCTTATTCGGAGGGGGTCCTAAGGCTCTCTCCCCCTGGATCGAATCCAGACAGCCGAACCCCTTCGGCGTGTCCCCCTGAGGTGGGTGCCGAGATCGGTATCCATTCGACTTTCTTTAGCAAATTCTCAGATCGGCTTGGATGACTGCAAACAAAAGGCATCGCTTTCTGCACAGTGCTGCGTAGGCGCGATTCGACATGGATCATATCGAATCGTATGGTTGTGTCCGATGTCATCTGGATGGCTCCTGGGGGGCGTCCAAGATTTCGGCGAATTCTTTGTAATATTCGCAGCGGCCTTGCGTTGAAGTCGGAGGATGACGCCCGTTTGACCAAACAGTGACAGCAGTTGGAGACGTCGCCGCCTCGTGGTTTTGGACCGTGGTCCCCATTGAGACGGACATGACGACCAGAGTCGATCCCGGGACGTGGATGGTTCTCGGGAAGACGTCAAACCTGGACGAGGTCGAGATGAAAACCCATAACCGGTTGGTCCCGACGTTCCCCTGGCCCCGGGTCACGACGACGACCGAGGAACCCCAAGTCCCCGCCTATCGCGTCGGAGAGTTGTTCCAGGATGGTCGCGTCCGTTGGCCGGAATGCGTTCATTATGGCTACGGACCCTATGGTCATGAACTGACCCTGTTCGTCGCCGATCCGACCCATGAGGAAATCGACGACGTGCGCCAGGGTGACGCCCAATTCGCCCTAACCAACCTCGGTCCCGTTTTCTACTTCGCCTTCCGTTTCGGCGATTCGGCCGCCTGGCGGGACGTCCCATACGCCTGGCATGTCCAGCATCCCGAATCCCGAGCGACTCCGTCGGAGGCTGGCGCTCCGGAAGAACGGGCCCTCCTCTGGATCTCGCTCGTCGGCGCCGACGACGGCGTCATCCGCGCTCAGCGCGGAGTGACCCTCAGCCCGTCCTTCACCCGGACGCTCCACTGGGCCATCCTCGACCAGGTGAACACTCCTTTCGATCCCCTCGAGTGCACCCTGGCGATCGCCGAGACGTGCCGACTCCGGCCCAACGCCTCCCTGCGGCTCGTCCGGGCCTCCGCCTGGTCGCGCGGCAACTCCTGACGGTCGTCAACCGGCACTGAAGCCAAGCACGGCCGCCCAGAGATCCTCATATCGCTCGACCATCCGGGGGATTGAAAACTCCTCCTCGACGCGAAAGCGCCCCGCCTGGCCCAGGCGACGGCGCGTTTCGCGGTCGGCGGCGGCCTCAACGACCGCCGCCGCCAGGCTGCGCGGATCTCGGGCTGGGACGAGCCAGCCCGTCCGCCCAGGAACGACCAGTTCGTCGGTCCCCTCGACGGCCGTTGCGACCACCGGCAGCCCAGCGGCCATCGCCTCAAGAACGACGTTGGGCATCCCCTCCCAGTGGGAGGCGTGGATGAGCAGGTCGGCCGCCTTCATCAAAGAAGGGACGTCATCGCGACGTCCCAGGACGACGACCCTGCTCGACAACCCCGGCCGTCCGGCGACGTTCGACTCCAGCCAGCCGCGCAGGGGACCGTCCCCGACGATCGCCAGCCGGAGTCGGGGCGCGATCTTCGAGGCCTCCTCAACCGCGTCCAGCAGGTCGGGCAATCCTTTCTGAACGTCGAGCCGTCCCACGGTCAGAGCGAGAACGTCGTCGGTCGAAACTCCCAGATCGCCGCGTCGCGAGGGCGACGCGACATCAATCCGCCCAAGATCGACGCCGTTGGGGATGACCCTCAGCCGCGCGGGGTCGAGCCCTCCCTCCTCCACGCTGAAACGCCGAACTCCCTCCGAGACGCAGACCGACCCGCAACCCAACCGGCTGGTCAGTCGATCAACCGTCAAATGCCAGCCCTTCTGACGCTCGGCCACCCGCAATCCGCCCAGAACCCACGGGGATCCGGCCATCGGTGCGGCCAACCGCGACAGGATGTTGGCGTGGAAGAGAAAGCTCTGAACCAGAGCCGGCCGATGCCGTTTCAAGGTCGAAGCCAGCCTGGCGGCCCCTCGCAACAAACTGCGACGTCCCAGGCCCAGGCTTGTAACCGGAATGCCGGCCGATCGGATGCCCTCGGCCAGCGCCCCCTCGCCGCTGAGATTCACGACAGCGGGCGACCACCGACGCCGGTCCAGGCCGAGCGTCAGGCTCGTCAAAGCCCTTTCCGCCCCGCCGACGTCCAGATCGGTGATCGTCAAGGCGATGGGAACCGGGGCGTCGGGCCAGGGAAGAGGCGATCTCCGCGCGATCTCCAGGCGTCGCTTCAGGCTCTGCACGGTATACTCGTCACTTCGAATGGGAGGCCGGGCGGCGACGTCGGCGTCCGCCCCGTCCCGATCTTACCTGGGATCCGCAACGAGAGAGAGCCCGGCGGCCGTGTTGACCTCGGAATACGACTTCGACCTCCCCGACGAACTGATCGCCCAGCATCCGGTCGAGCCTCGCGACGCCTCTCGGTTGATGGTCGTCGATCGCCGGGCGGGGACGATCGCCCACCACCGGTTCGCCGAACTCCCAAGCCTGCTCTCGCCCGGCGACATCCTCGTTCGCAACGACTCCCGCGTCATCCCTGCGCGTCTGATCGGCCGACGAGCCGCGACGAAGGGTCGGTGGGAAGGCCTGTTCCTCGACGACCGGGTCGACGGAACCTGGGAAGTCCTGGCGCGGACCCGCGGCCGACCGGCCCTCGGCGAAAGCGTCGAAGTCGGTCCCGATCCCGGCCTGGCCCTCGTTCTGGAAGGACGCGGAGCCGGGGGCTCCTGGATCGTCCGCCCACGCCCTGGTCTCTCAGAAGATGCCGGTGCGACAACCTTCGATCTCCTGGCGAAGTACGGCCTGACTCCCCTGCCCCCCTACATCCGGCGCGGGTTGGGGACGGCCGAAGACATGGAACGTTACCAAACCGTCTACTCGCGAGCCCCCGGTTCGGTCGCCGCGCCGACGGCCGGCCTGCACTTCACGGACGAGGTTTTCGCCCGTCTCGCCGCTCGCGGAATCCCGACGGCCGACGTCACGCTCCATGTGGGCGTCGGCACGTTCCGGCCGATCGAGGTTGAGTCGATCGAGGCCCACAAGATGCACGCGGAGTGGGCCGAGGTGACGGCCGAAACGGCCGAAACGCTCGCCGCCGCACGTGCCGGCGGGGGCCGGATCGTGGCCGTGGGTACGACCTCGACCCGGACCCTGGAGACGGCCGCGGCGATGGGGGGGCTGCAAGCTTTCCGAGGGCGGACCGACATGTTCATCCGCCCTGGCCACGTCTTTCGAGCAGTCGACGCTCTGGTGACCAACTTCCACTTGCCCAAGAGCAGCCTGCTGGTGCTGGTCTCCGCTCTGGCGGGGACGGAATTGATCCGAACCGCCTACGCGGAAGCCATCCGCGAGCGATACCGCTTCTTTAGCTACGGCGACGCCATGCTGATCCTCGGCTGAGGCGGACTGGCCGGCCTCAGGTGCGAGGGACCAACTCGCCCATGCCGTCGACGTCGTGGGTGAGTTTGCGAAGGGCCTGGCTCTCAAGCTGCCGGACGCGTTCGCGGGTGAGGCCCAGTTGCTCGCCGACTTCGCGGAGAGTCATCGGATCAAAAGGTTCCAGGCCGAACCGCATCCGAACCACCGCGGCCTCGCGGCAGTCGAGCAGCTCCAGACGGCCGAAAATCTTCTCCAGGTCGTCGGCCTCGATCATCAATTCCTCGGGCCCTCGACCGCGGTCGTCGGTCAGGACGTCGTCGAGGATCTGCTTCTCGTCATCGGAACCTTCCATCTGGTGCGTCAGGTTGTTGACGCGAATCGCCTTGGTGACGATTCCGATCTTCTTCTTGGAGAGCTTCAGGGCCTTGCCGATCTCCTCGGGCGTCGGCTGCCGGCCGAGGCGATCGCCCAGGATGTTCGAGGCCCGCTTCCACTTCGCCAACAGACTGACCATGTACGCCGGGAGCCGGATCGGCTTGCCGTTGTTCATCACGGCGCGTCGAATCGATTGCTTGATCCAGTAGCTGGCATAGGTGCTGAAGCGGGTGTCCATCATCCCGTCGAATCCCTCGACGGCCCGCATCAAACCGAGATTCCCTTCCTCGATCAGGTCTTCCAGGTTCAGGCCCTTGCCTAGATAGCCCCGGGCGATATTCACCACGAGGCGGAGGTTGGCCTTCACCATGTGCTCGCGGGCGTAGGGATCGCCGGCGGCGACGCGTTCGGCGAGGGCCCGTTCCTCTTCGGCGGAGAGGAGCGGAGTTTCGTTGATGTCCTGGAGATAGATCTGCAACGGCGACCCGCCCAGGTCGCGCCGGCTGGTGCTCTTCGTGGGCATGATGAGGATGCTCCTGATGTCGTCCACGGCCCCGTGGCCCCCCGGCCCGGCCCGTCCGTTGATTACCGTAAGACGTCCTCAGCGCCGGTCAACTCGCCCCGCGATTGCATGGAAGAATTCATCCCGTCGGATCGACCGGGAGGCCGGCGAGGGGTCGGCGGAGGGGCAGGCTGGGGGATTTCGGCTCATCGTCGGTCGCAAGGCCTGCCGATGATCGGTGACGGACACGCCCTGGATCGGGGGCAGGAAGAAGCCGATCGAGCCGCCCTCAGGAGAAGGGATTCGTCATGTTCAAACTACGACACGCGGTGGCGGCCGTCGCCCTGGCCACGGGCGGGATCGGCTGCGCGACGTTCTGCGACGAGTGCGACGACTTTCCGATCCCCGGGCAGTTCGCCGCGATGCCGGGGTCCTATACGGGTCCGCCCCTGCAGGGCGACGCCCGCCGAGACGACGTGACACTCACGATGCCATCGCCCACCACCGCACGGGGCGTCGCGGAGTCGTTCGTCCCCAACGCCCCCCAGAGCGACGACGGCTCCGGCTCCAGCACGGGCGGCGCAGCCGCGAACATCCGTGGCGAGGGCGTTGCGCCTCCTCCCCCTCCGCCGATGCGGCCGCTGGAGCCCGTCCTGCCAAGGACGCCGGACGCGAACCTCCCCCAACTCCCCTGACCCCGACTCCGGTCGGAAGGAACCGAGCCATGGCCAGGAAGGCCCTCGTCGGACTCTCGTGCTTCGCCCTGGCCCTCGGCCTCACGGGTTGCACCTGGACTGGAAGCTATCAAGACTATCCGGCGTCGATGAACCGCCCGTACTCGGCCGCGCAGCATTCGCACGACCACGTTCAGGGGCACGGCCACAGCCACGACGCGGAGTGACGCGATCCTCGGTCGATCCCGGGATTCCGCCAAGCCCCGATTGACGCCGAGTACGGCCCTGTTCGAAAATCGACGCCCTGGGCGCGGCGTCCGCGTCCTGAATCCTCCGCGCCCGGGGCCGGACCTCCATGAAGCTCATCATCGCGATCATCCAGCCCACCAAGCTCGAAGCCGTCAAGGAGGCCCTTTCCAAGGTCGAGGTCTTTCGACTCACGATCATGGACGTCCAGGGCTTCGGCCGGCAAAAAGGCTACACGGAGGTCTACCGCGGCCATGAGGTCACGGTGAACCTCCTGCGCAAGATCGAGCTTCAAATCGCGGTCAACGAGGATTTCGTCGAGCCCACCGTCAGCGCCATCCTCGAAGCCGGCCGCAGCGGCCCCGACGGCAAGATCGGCGACGGCAAGATCTTCATCCTGCCGCTCGACGACTGCATCCGCATCCGCACCGGCGAACGCGGGCCGGAGGCCATCTGAAGCCGCCCCCGCCGCCCCCCTTGCAGCCCCCCTGGTGACGCCCTCATGATTTCCGCCGTGATCTTCGACTTCAACGGCGTCCTCGTCGACGACGAGTACGTTCACTTCGATCTTTTCCGCGAAGTCCTGGAGCAAGAGGGAGTCATCATCTCCTACCAGGACTACCACGACCGCTACCTCGGCTACGACGACGCGGGCTGCTTCGAACACGTCCTGGAAGATTTCGGCCAGACCTACGACGCCGCCCGGATCGCGGACATGATCGCGCGCAAGGGCCGTCGATACTTCGAAGTGGCTGAGAAGGGCCTGAAATACTTCCCGAATGCCGCGGAAACCGTTCGCCGCATGGCCGACCGCTATCCAGTGGCGATCAACTCGGGCGCGCTGCGGGCCGAGATCGAATTCACCCTCGACCGCCTGGGCCTGCGCGACTGCATCTCGGCCATCATCGCAGCCGAGGACGCCCACCACTGCAAGCCCGACCCCGCCGGCTACGTCCAGGCGTGGGAAGCGCTCCGCGCGAAGTACCCCGACCTGAACCTGGAAACGGCCGACTGCCTCGTGATCGAGGACAGCACGGCCGGCATCCAGTCGGCCAAGGGGGCCGGGATGAAGGCCGTGGGGATCACCCAGACCTACCCCGCCGACGATCTCCTCCGCGCCGGCGCCGACGCCACGATCGACGGCCTGGCCGCACTGACCCCTTCGTGGATCGACGAGACGTTCGCCGACGTCCCGGCCCGCTGATCCTGCGATGACGACGAAGGAGGCCGCCGTGCCGGACGCCCCCCCCCCGACGGGCCTGCTCTTGAGTCGCGACCTGATGTTCACGGTCAAGATCACGGGGACCGCCCGCGAGCTTGGCCGTGAGGTCAAGGTCGCGGGCGACGCCGATCGGGCCTCGGCCCTGATCGCCGAGCTTAATCCTCGCGCCGTCTTTGTGGACCTGGCCGCCGGTCCTCTCGCCGCGCCCGAGATCGTCACGAAGCTGCGAGGCGAGGCCGGCGACGACGTCCCGTTCATCGCCTTCGGATCGCACGTCGATACCCAGGCTCTGGCGGCGGCCCGTGAGGCCGGCTGCCAGGAGGTCATGCCTCGCAGCAAGTTCACCATGCAGTTGCCCGACCTGATCCGCCGTTACCTGGCCGTCGACTGAACGGCCGGCTTATCCGACCAGCCCACCTTCGGCGCGGGGACGTCGTCGCCGACCGGCGTCGGCGCCGCCTCGCCCGGCCGAGGGTTATAGCGGTCGACGGGAACCGTCGGCGGCGCGAGTCGACGATAGCCGTTGGGATCGAACCGCGACGGTCCGACCGGCGGCCGAGCTGGGAATCCAGCATCGTCGACCGGTACGAACGGCGATGGCGTCGGCGGTGCGATCGGCGTCGTGAACGTGGTGGGCGCGAGCGGTTCCAGGGTTGTCTCCGGAACGACCGACGAGCCCTGGGGCATCGTCGGCAACGGCGATAATCCGGGTTCCTCGCGGAACGGCGGGATCTCATCGCCGAACTCGACGTCTCCCTCGCAGACGTCGCAGGGCTCGATGCACGACTTGCCCACGGCCTTCAACGCCTTCTTCGCGGCGCAACGGGCGATCAGGCTCGGGTCGTCTTCGGCCGCGTGGGCGAGCGTTTCATGGGCGACGGGCAAGCACGGCTTCATCTTGCCCAGCGACTCGGCGGCCTCCTGGCGAACGAGACACTGGCGATCGCATCGGACGGCGTCCGCCAACGCCTCGACGGCTTCGGGATGTCGACGCCAGTCGAACGCCCTCAAGGAACGGGCCGCCTTCCGCCGCACGATCCAGTGCGAGGAGGTCCGAAGTTTGTCCACCTTCTCCTGCACCGCTGCCTGTTCGGCCCCGCAGTCAGAGCACTCGGCGACGACCCGATCATGCCCCCCGTGAATCGTCCCGATTGAGGCCGCCAGAACCACGCCAAGACCAAACGCCGCCATCATAGATGTGCTCGCGAAGAGGCTCAATTGGAGCGAAGCGATTTCTCCGCCTGCTCCAATCCTGCCGCACTATTCTTCGCAATCAACCCATTTTATCTAAAGTTTGCGAGACTTGAGGGCAATTTGTCCGGCCCAGGCGAGCCGACACGCGTTATGCGGATTGCAAGGGCTTTACCGCCTGTCAGCCTTGAAGGGGATTTACTCAGGCGGTGCGCCGGTGGCGACGACCTGCAAGTCCTCGTAGATCTGGGCCAGGATGAGGCTGCCGTTGGTGGCGACTTCCTCGCCCGCCTTAAGGCCGTCGTGGACGATGACGACGTCGGTGTTTTCCTGGGCGGGGAAGATGCGCCGGCGTGCGAAGAGCTTGGTCTTGCCGTCCTTCTCGGCGGCGGTGTCGCGAACGAACACGAAGGGATCGCCGTGGAGCATCACCATGGCGATTCTCGGAATGGCGGTCTGGCCTTCGACGGGCGGGACCTCGACGATGGCCTTGACGAGCATGTCGGCCTTGAGTTGACCGTCCGGGTTGGAAATCGAGGCGCGGATCTGGAAGGCCCGCGAGTCCTTCGAGACCTCGCTGGAGACATACTCGACGGTTCCCGGGAAGGTGCGTTCCAGGAACGGGAACTGAATGTTCATCCGCTGGCCGAGCTTCACCTTGGACTGGTCGCGCTCGAAGACGTTCGCCCAGATCCAGAGCTGATCCAGGGGGGCGATGATCATCAGGACGTCGTTGTTGTCGTAGAGGTTGCCGGGGACGACCTCACGCTGAATGACGATCCCGTCGACCGGCGACCGCAGGGTCAGCTTCGCCTTGTCGCTGACATTGAGGAGATCGTTGCTGGAGCTGGCGTCGCTGAGGTTGGCGGTCAGAGGCTCGATCTCGGATTCGGGGACGCCGAGGATCCGAAGGTTCTCCAGAGCGGTGATGTAGTCGAGACGGCTCTTGCTCTCGTCGTTGACCGTGTCCACATACGCTTGCTCAGAGACAGCCCCGGTTTTGACCAGTTTCTCGCGGACTTTCAGAAACCGAAGGTCGTGCTGCCACTGAACGTAGTTGATCTGAAAGGCGTTCTTGGCCTTCGCCAACTCGGTGCTGTACAACTCGACGAGGGGGTCGCCCTTCTTGACCCGCCGCCCCTTCTCGGCCAGCACTCCCTCGACGAGGGTGTCGAACCTGGGGCGGATCTTGGTCAGCGAGTTCTCGTTGTAGGCCGTCCGGCCCGTGAGCGCCAGCTTGATCGGATCGGTTTGGGCCATGACGGGAACGACGTGTACCCCGACCGCCGCAATCTGATCGTCGCTCAGGCCGACCAGTCCGTTCCAGGGCTCGGCGGACTTCTTCGGCGACGCCGGAGCAGCGGGCGTCGCCTCCCCGTGTCCCTCTGGTTTCACGGGCAAGAGCCGGGCCAGGACCTCGGTCACTTCCTTCGGAGCCCTTCCCGTGTACACGAGCCACGCCCCGCCGCCGACCAACGCCGCGAACACCAGAAACTTCAACAGCCCCCAAAGGAACGAGGTCCTGGCTATGGGCGGCTGCGTCCTGGCCTGGACCGTCCGTGAAACCGACGAAGGCTGGGGCGAAGAAGGCACGGATTCACCAATGACGGTCATGGGGATTCCTCGGCAGGACGCTGCCGACCGACGGGAGAGAATGAAGAAAACTTCATCCCACAATAGCAACTGGCGACCACGAATCGTATAGGACGTCGGCGCGTTCGTCGAGTTTTACGACGGGTTTCCGGCCGGGGTTCGGGGTTTGCGACCTGAAATGTGGATCAGCGTGGTCATCGGGCATCGAGCGGGCGGAGGTCGTCGACGACGAATCGGCCGTCGACGCGGATGGGGACGCCGTCGAAGGCGATGACGCCGCCGCCGTATTCCGGACGCTGAATCTGCACCAGATCCCAGTGGATCTTCGATCGGTTGCCGTTGTCGGCCTCGTCGTACGCGTTGCCGGGGGTGAGATGGAAGCTCCCGGCGATCTTCTCGTCGAAGAGGATGTCCCGCATCGGCGACATGATCCGCGGATTGCAACCGATCGACCATTCACCTGTATAGCTCGCCCCTTCGTCGGCGTCGAGGATCTTCCGGAGCTTCTCGACGTCTCCCCCCGCGCAATCGGCCTGGACGATCTTTCCCTTCGAGAATTCCAGCCGGACGCCGTCGAACGAGGCACCCTGGTAGATGGTCGGCGTGTTGAACCGGATGTGGCCCTCGATCGAGTCGCGGACCGGGGCGGTGAAGACCTCGCCGTCGGGGATGTTCATCGTCCCGGCGCACGGCACGACCGGGATTCCGGCGATCGAGAACGATAGGTCGGTTTCCGGGCCCGTGATCCGGACGTCCTTCGCCGCGTTCATCCGCTCGACCAGCGGCTTCAAGTCCTTGGCCATCTTGGAGTAATCGAGCGTGCAGACGTCGAAGTAGAAGTCCTCGAACGCCTCGGTGCTGGTTGCGGCCTGCTGGGCCATGCTGGCGTTCGGCAGTCGCAGAACGCACCATTTGGTGTGAGTCACCCGACGCTCGAAGTGGACGGGCTTCTGGTAGAGGGCGTTGTAGGCGTCCAGCCGATCGGCGGGGATGTCGCTCATCTCGCTGATGTTCCAGGCCCCACGGAGTCCCAGGTAGGCCTGGACCTGGTCCATCCGCGCCCGGTCGATCCGGCCCCACGTCGCGATCGCCTCGGGGGAGCCGCGCAGCACCAGCTCGCGGAGAATCCGCTGGTCGCGAGTCTCGACGAGGGCTATTCCCCCTCGCTCGGCGGCCTTCTTGACGAGGAGCCGGGGGAGCGTCGAGTCGGCAAGGTCGAAGCACTCGATGAGGAGCGTCTCGCCGGCCTGAAGCCGGACGGAGTGGTCGATGAGGATGTCGGCCAGGGTTTCCCAGCGAGGGTCGGGCATCGCGGCGGACTCCGAGACGCCCTCATGGACGCGAGCCGGGCCGGTCTCGGCCCGCTTGCCCGCGAAGGGGACGTCGATTAGCCTTTCGAACGAGGAGATCGAAGCGCGTGGGCGCAACGGCCTCCGGAACAGACTTGCTTCATGATCCAACCTTCGCGCCGAGACGGCAAGACGGCCCGGCGCGTCGGGAAAGGGAACGGTTCCTTGAGCCTCTTCGACCTGACGGGGAAGACCGCGATCATCACCGGCGGCAACGGCGGCATCGGCCTGGGCATGGCCATGGGCATGGCCGAGGCCGGCGCATCAGTCGCCTTGGTGGGACGCAACGCCGAGAAGACCCGCGCCGCCGCCGAGAGCGTGACGAGCCAAACCGGCGCCAAGGCCCTGGCGGTCGTCGCCGACCTCAGCAAGCCGGAAGACGTTGAGCGGGCCGTCGCCGAGGCCGGCGAGCACTTCGGGCGGATCGACGCCCTGTTCAACAACGCCGGCATCAACATCCGCAAGCCGCCCCAGGATCTTTCGCTGGACGAGTGGAACCAGGTGATGAACGCCAACATCACCTCGGCGTTCCTGGCCTCCAAGGCCGTCTACCCCTGGATGAAGAAGCAGGGGGGCGGCAAAATCGTCAACACCGGCAGCATGACGTCGATTCTTGGCTCCCCCTTTGCGACCGCTTACGCCGCGTCGAAGGGAGCGATCGTCCAGCTCACCAAGAGCCTGGCCCTCTCATGGGCGGCCGACAACATCCAGGTCAACGCCATCCTCCCCGGCTGGTTCGACACCGAGATGACCATCGCCGCGCGCCAGCAGGTTCCCGGTCTGCACGAGCGCGTCGTCGCGCGGATCGCCTACGGCCGCTGGGCCAAGCCCGAGGACATGGCCGGCGCGGCCGTCTTCCTCGCCAGCAAGGCCAGCGACTACATTACGGGCGTCGCCCTCCCCGTCGACGGCGGCTACCTCGCGGCCCTCTGAGGCCGCGAGTCGTCCCCGCCGAGAGCCTCACTCTGTCGCCGGCGCGATAAAAACATCCTTGCGCGGGAACTTCTCGAAGAGCGAGGCCGGCTTCGAGAAGTTCGTCGCCAGGACGTCGACCGGATTGCCGGCGATCCACTGCGAGAGGTCGATCGTTTCGTAGACGCCTGTGTTGAAGCCGATCAGCAGTCGGCAGGGTTTGTCGCCGACGTTCTCCACCGAATGCCCATACCCCTGGGGGATGTAGCCGACGTCCCCCTTCGACAGCGTCTCGGTGCGGTACCGGCCGTGCGAACCGAACATCGTGACGCTCACGTCCCCCTCGATCACGTACTGCCACTCATCGGCCGTCGGATGCCAGTGCAGCTCGCGGAGCCCCCCCGGGTCGAGGTCGAGGATCACGCCGGTCACCGTCTTGGAGATCGGGAAGGCCTTGGAATCGACCCGCCATTCTCGCCCGCCGTTGAACGTCCGGTGCGGCGGGCGTTTCAGCAGTTCGTACTTATGCGTCAGCGGCGGCTGGACCCAGCCCTCGATCGGCTTCTGCGGAGTCTCGGGAGGCTTCGGCCCCCTCGCGAAGTAAACTTCCTCCTTCGGGAACCCGTCGAAGGCCGACTCCGGCAGGCCGAAGTTCTTGGCGAGAAGCGGCTTCGGGACGTGGCCGATCCAGTCGCTGATGCTGAACGTGCCGAACTCTGAGAAGTAGCCGTTGTCGAAGATCAGGATGAAGTGGCACGGCTCGTCCCCCAGGCACTCCAGCATGTGGCCGTGGCCGCGCGGGAAGTACCAGACGTCGCCGGGCTCGAAGTCGTTGGTCTCCGAGCCGCCGTTGGGGTCGATGACGGTCGTCCGGACGCGGCCATCCAGGACGAAGGCCCATTCGGCGGCCGTGGCGTGCCAGTGAAGCTCGCGCATCGCGCCGGGCTCCAGCTTCATCGAAACGCCGGCGATCCCCTTGGAAACCGGCAGTTGCAGAACCGTCGCCTCCTTGCCGTAGCTGCCGCCGATCACCTTGCCGTGCGACTTCTCCAGCTCGAACTTGAAGGTCGGCAGCTCCTCGCCGGCGAGAACCGGGTCGGGGACGTTGTTCATGAAGGTGGGGTCGCCGGCCTCCGCTCGCCTGGACGCCGCCGTCGCGGCCGCAGCCGCCGCGGCGATCCCCGCGCCCGCCAGAAATTCTCGCCTCGGTAGCGTGGCCATGTGAAACTCCTTGAAAATCTCGATCCGATCCTGGGCGTACAATTTCCATCCCCCGGTTGATGCCGGGGTCGCGAGCCAGATCGAATTGACCATCAAAATAACCAACTGGATCAGCGTCGGCCGGATTCCGTCGGAAATCCGCCCGAAGGAAGCGTCGGCACCTTTTGGTACTCCGCGGGTTCGGCACCCGTCAGGCTGCCGAGGAAGGCGGAGATGGATGCGACGTCGTCGTCGGACAGCTCCTCGCCGAGCTGGACTTTTCCCATGACGCGGACGGCCTTCGGCAAGTCGGCGACCGAGCCGTCGTGGAAGTAGGGCGCCGTCGCCTCGACGTTGCGGAGGCCGGGGACCTTGAACTTGAAGCGGTCGCCTGGATTGTTGGTAACGCCGAAGCGGCCCTCGTCGTGCACCGTCGAGCCGGTCGCCGTCCAGTAGTCGGCCACGACGCCGAACTTGCGGAAGCCCTCGCCGCCAACGCCCACGCCCTTGTGGCAGTCGACGCAGCCGATTTCGATGAACTTCTGAAGCCCCTTGCGCTCGGCGGGAGTGAGGGCGTCGGCCCTGCCGTCGAGATACTCGTCGAACCGCGATCGCGAGATCAGCGTCCGCTCGAACGCCCCGACGGCCTTGCCGAAGTTCTCGTCGTTGATCGGATCGACCTGGCCGGGGAAGGCCTCGCGAAAGAGCGGCGCATAGCCGGGAATCGCCTCGAGCCGGGCCTTCACGGCGTCGAAACCCGAGTTGCCGAAGCCCTTGCCCGCGACTCCCGTCCTGGCCTGATCCTCGACAGTCGGGAACCGTCCGTCCCAGTGCTGAGAGGAATGCAGCGCCGCGTTGAAGACCGTGGGGGCGTTGCGCGGAAGGTGAAAGTCCAGGGCCCCGATCGATCGCGGAAGCCCGTCGATCGCCGGCAGCGTCGGCAGGTGGCACCGCGAACAGCTCGTCGTGCCGTCGGCTGAGATCCGCGGCTCGAAGAACAGCGCCCGGCCCAGGCGGACCCGTTCGGGGGTGGTCGGCGCGTCGGCGGTCGCCATGTCCTTGGGGAGCGATCGGAAGCGGTCGCGGGCCTGTCCCAGGAGTTCGTCGTCCGCGTCGACGGCGACCGCGAGCAGCATCATGAAGCCGAAGAAGCGCCATCGCATCGTCATGATCCCGTCTCCCCACGTCTCGCGTCCGATTCGACACCTCGCCCGCCGCAAGGGACGCGAGGAATCTCGACGCGACCCTTCATCGGCTTGCCGAGTTCTCGCAAGTCCTGGAAAATGTTCGTCTGAAACAGCGAGGGCCGACAATCAAATTCCACGGGGAGTTGTGATGGAACCGGGCGGCGAGGTGACCCAGATCCTCGGGCGAGCGCGCGGCGGCGACGAGCACGCTCGGGACGAGTTGCTCTCACTGCTCTATGAGGAGCTGCGCCGGGTGGCCGGCCGGATGATGACGCGAGAGCGTTCCGACCACACGCTCTCGCCGACGGCCGTCGTCCACGAGGCCGTGATCCGGCTGCTGGGCGAAGAGGTCTTTGAAAAGGCCGACGACCGCGGCTTCCTGCTAGCCTCGGCGGCGCGGGCCATGCGCGAGGTCCTCATCGACCACGCCCGCCGACGCGCTGCGGGGCGTCGCGGCGGCAAGTGGAAGCGGGTGCCGATGGACGGCGTCGTGGACTATTTCGAGCAGCAAGGGCTCGACGTGATCGCCGTTCACGAGAGCCTCGACCGCCTGGCGAAGATGAGCGAGCGGCAGGCGCAGGTGATGACCCTCCGCTACTTCGCCGGGATGACCGTCCCGGAGGTCGCCGAGGCCCTCGGGGTGGCCGTCGTCACCGTCGAGCGCGACTGGCGGCTGGCGCGGGCCTGGCTGGGCGAACAGCTCCGCGGGGGCGAAGAAGGATGAACGACGCCCGCTGGCGGCGCGTCGCCGAGTTGTTCGACGAGGCGGTTCAGCTTCCCGTCGCCGATCGCGACCGCTGGCTGCAATCCGCCTGCGGCGAGGATCTCGAGCTGCTGGAGGAGATCCGACGCCTCGTCCGACAGGATGAACGCGCGGAAGGGGACGGCTTCCTCTCGCTCCCCGAGGAATCGGCCTCGACGACCTGGGTCCGTCCGCGAGGTCGGGAACCCGAGGAATCCTCCACGGAATCGAACGAGGGCCGAGGGGGCCGGCGCGGCTTCACGCCCTATGAGGCGATCCGGCACGCCTCGGCCTCTCATTCGATCGGGGGACGCGACCTCGCCCGCCGCCGCCTGATCGGGCTGACGACCACGTGCCTGGTTATCACGCTGTTCATTCTGGCCTGGAAATTCACCGTCGTCCGCGACCCGAACCCCTGGCAAGCTCTGCCGTATTCGCTGCTCGTCGTCGCTCTTGGGACGCTCGTCCTCGTCCTCAACGGTCCGCGTCTCTTCACGCTCTCCGAGTTCCGGGCGATCGAGCTGGGGATGATCGGGACGGTCGCCGTCGTCTACGCGTTCGCCCAGTATCAGACGATGCTCGATTTCTCGCTCCGCGACGACCCGGACCGGGCGCAGCTCGTGTTCAACCATCGGGTCCTGATCGCGACCATCCTGATCATGTCGTACGGCATCTACGCGCCGACAAGCTGGCGACGAGCCGCGCTGGTGGTCGGCTCGATCGCCCTGCTGCCGTTCGTGACGCTCGTCATCCTGCTCATGCGGCACCCCGGGCCGATGACCTGGATGGCTCAACTGGGCCGGGAGCGCGGCAGCACGCCGCTGGCGCACTTCGGCTTCGACGCCGTCCTGCTGCTGATCCTCGCCGCCTGGTCGACGCACGGCGCCTACACCATCACCCGACTCCGTCGCCAGGAGCGCGAGGCCCGCCGGATGGGCCAGTACCGCCTGATCCGCAAGCTGGGAGCCGGGGGGATGGGCGAGGTCCACCTGGCCGAGCACAAGTTCCTCAAGCGGCCTTGCGCCTTGAAATTGATCCGCCCCGGCGTCGTCGCGGACGCCCGGACGCTGGAGCGGTTCGAGCGAGAAGTCCGGATCACGGCCGAGTTGTCTCACCCCAACACGGTCGACGTCTACGACTACGGCCGCACCGAGGACGGCGAGTATTTCTACGTGATGGAATACCTGCCGGGCCTGAGCCTGGAGGATCTCGTCCGCCGCCACGGCCCGCTGCCGCCGGGGAGGACCGTGCACCTGCTGCGGCAGGTTTGCATGGCGCTCGCGGAGGCTCACGACGCCGGCCTGGTCCACCGCGACATCAAGCCGTCGAACATCTTCGCCACTCGCCGGGGGGGCGTCGACGACGTGGCCAAGCTGCTCGATTTCGGCCTGGTCAGGATCCCCGACGCCCGTTCGGCCGACCTGAGCGGCGAAGGGCGGATCCAGGGGACCCCCGCGTTCATGGCCCCCGAACAGGCCACCGGCGACGCCGAGGTCGACGCCCGCAGCGACGTCTATTCCCTGGGTGCGGTCGCCTACTTCCTGCTCACCGGCGAACCCCCTTTCGCCCAGGGAAGCGCCGTGGCGATCTTGATCGCCGCCGCCCGCGATACGGTTACGCCCCCCTCGAAGCGCCGTCCGGGCGTCCCCGAGGATCTGGAGCGCGTCGTCCTCCGCTGCCTGGAGAAGCGACCCGAGGATCGCTACCAGAACATCCGCGACCTGGAGCGAGCCCTGGCCGCCTGCTCCTCGGCAAACGAATGGGGCTCGGAACGCGCCGCCCTTTGGTGGCGCGAGTCCGAGCCCACGGCTTTCTGAACGGCGAACGACTCAGACGCCGACCGGCTGGCCGATCATCTTGGAGACGAGCTTCTCCAGGCTGACGATGTCGGCGGCGAACTTGCGGATGCCGTCGGCGAGCTTCTCAGTCGCCATGGCGTCCTCGTTGAGCATCCAGCGGAAGCCCTTCTCGTCGAGCGAGATCTTCGGCTCGGATTCGCCCTCGGCCTTGGGGGAGAGCTTGCGAACGAGCGTCTCGTCGGTCGCTTCCAGCTCCTTGAGAAGGTCGGGGGAGATGGTCAGCAGGTCGCAGCCGGCCAGCTCGACGATCTCGCCGATGTTCCGGAAGCTGGCGCCCATGACCTCGGTCTTGTAGCCGTGGGACTTGTAATAGCGGTAGATCCGCTGCACCGACTCGACGCCCGGGTCCTCGGTCGGCGGGATCGACTTCACGCCTCGGTCCTTCAGGTGCCAGTCGAGGATCCGGCCGACGAACGGCGAGATCAGGGTCACGCCGGCCTCGGCGCAGGCGACGGCCTGCGGGAAGCTGAAGAGCAGCGTCAGGTTGCAGTGGATCCCTTCCTTCTCCAGCCGCTCGGCGGCCCGGATCCCCTCCCAGGTGGAGGCGATCTTGATGAGGATCCGATCCTTGTCCACCCCCTCCGCCTTGTACAGGTCGATCAGGTGGCGGGCCTTGGCGATGGTCCCCTCGACGTCGAACGAGAGCCGGGCGTCGACCTCGGTCGAGACGCGCCCGGGGACGATCTGGAGAATCTCCTTGCCGAAGCCGACGGCCAGCTTGTCCATGCAGGCTTCAAGCTGGGCCTTGGGATCGTCTTCGGTCGACTGAGCGAACGAGACGGCGGCGTCGACGATCCGCTTGTACTGCGGCATCTGGGCCGCTTTGTAAAGGAGCGATGGGTTCGTGGTGGTGTCGCGGGGCTTGTACCGGGCGATCGCTTCGATGTCACCAGTGTCGGCCACCACCACCGTCATCGCACGCAACTGGTCAAGCAGGCTCATTCCGCGTTCCTCGCTCGCTGGCGTTCAAGGATGCATTCGACATCGTGTTCCACGTCGCTTCCAGAAGGCATTATAGCGATGGGCGACTGTTGGGAACATCGCTCGCTGGGCGATCGGGTAGGGCCGGCGGGCCGAACGTGGTAGACTCTCACGCTCGGGGGGAAGCCGACGGAGCCGGAGGGGAGGAGCCTTTGACGAGCCTGCGAACGATCCGGGGATTCGCGTTCGACCTCGACGGCACGATCTGGGCCGGCCCGCGTTTGCTTCCGGGTGCGGCGGAGATCGTGGCCGCGATGCGGGACGCCGGGCTGGCGGTCGTCTTCGCGTCCAACTCCTCGCGCAAAGGGGCGACCGCGCTGGCCCGCGAGCTGACTCGCCTGGGAGTGCCGGCCACGGCCGCCGAGGTCGTCGCCGCCTTCGACCTCACGGCCGCGGAGTTGCTCGAGCGGGTTGGTCCGGTCCCCGTGCTGGCGATCGGGACCGACGACCTGTCGGACTCGCTGGCCGACGCCGGCCATACCCCGATCCCCCCCGAACGCTGGACCGAGGCCCGAGCCGTGGTCGTCGCCAACGACCCGATGTTCGACTTCGGCCGGCTCCGAGCCGCCTCGCGAGCCGTGGCCGCCGGAGCGGCCTTCTTCGCGGTGAACCTGGACGCCCGCTATCCCGTCTCCGACGGATTCGACCCCGGTTGCGGCGCGCTCGTGGAGGCGGTGGCCACCGCCTCGCGGGTTCGGCCCATCGTCGTCGGCAAGCCCCATCCCCGGCTGTTCGAAGAAGCTGTCGCCCGGCTGGGCTGCTCGGCGGCCGAGGCGGCGATGGTCGGCGACAGCCAGGCCTCGGACATCGTCGGCGGCCGGGCGGCGGGGATGTTCACCGTCTGGGTCGCTCCCCATGAGGACGTTCCCGCCCTCGTCGAGCCCAGCCTGGCCGTCGACGGCCTCCCCGACCTGCTCCGCCTCTGGCGCGAGGCTGCGGAAGGGGCTTCCTCCGCCCGGTAGAATCGGGGCGAGGCGTCGCTGCGACGCCTCACGTCCTACCCTCCACCGGAGCCGACAATGCGTGCACTCGCGACGACCTCGGGCCTGCTGGCCGCCGTTCTGAGCCTGGCGACGACCTCCTCCGCGCAGGCGGCCGACAAGTACACCGTCGACCCCGCCCACACCGCGACGGTTTTCAAGGTCGAGCACGGCGGCTTCAGCTGGACCTACGGCCGCTTCAACGACGTCTCGGGCTCGTTCACGATCGACGCCCAGAACGCCGAGGCCTCCAAGTTCCAGATCGTCGCCAAGGTCGACAGCCTCGACACCGGCAACGCCCAGCGCGACGGGCATCTCAAGAGCCCGGACTTCTTCAACGCCAAGCAGTTCCCCGCCATCACCTTCGTCAGCACCTCCGTCTCCAAGCACGCCAACGGCCTGCAGGTCGTCGGCGATCTGACGCTGCACGGCGTCACCAAGCCCGTCACCCTCGTCCTGGTCGGCGGCAAGACGGGCGAGTTCCCCAAGGGCGTCCAGCGCACCGGTTACTCCACCGAGATCTCAATCAAGCGGTCGGAGTTTGGCATGGACAAGATGATCCCCGCCGCCGGCGACGAGGTCGTCATTCAGATCAGCTTCGAAGGCACGAAGTCCTGATCGCCCCATGCCCGACCCCGTCCTAATCCTGGAATCGATCGCGGCTGCCCTGCTCGTCTCGGCCCTGGTGGTCGCGGCGGGCCGATGGCTCGATCGCCGCTGGGCGGGCGTCGCCCAGGCCCTCGCCATCGCCCTCGGGGCGTGCGCGGGCCTGTTCGTCCTGGACGTCCATCCGAAATGGCCGCCCCGAGAGGACCAGGACCGCTTCCTGCTCCTGGTCCTCCCGGCCGTCCTGCTGCTGGACGCGGCGGGGAACACGCCTCGAGCTTCCCGAGCCGTGAAGATCGTCGTGCGGCTGGTCGCCTCGATGGCCGTCGCGCCGGTGTTGCTCTACGGGTCGAGCTACGTCGCCGACCTGGCCGGGCCGGGCTCGGCCGAGTGGCCTCCGGCGATTCGCTACTCGATCCTCGCCGGCCTCGGCCTGGCATTGTTCGCGGGATGGTCGCTGCTGGAATGGACGACCAAGCGGTCGGCCTCGACCCTTCGCGTGCCGTTCGCCCTGGCGGTCGCGGTCGGCGGCGCGAGCCTGGCCGTGATGCTCTCGGGGTACGCCTCCGGCGGCATGAACGGACTCCCTCTGGGAGCGGCATTGGCCGGCGGCTCAATCCTCGCGGCCCTCTGGCGGGGTGACGACCGCGACGCCCTCCCCGGCGCGGGCGTCGTGATCCTGTTCGGCCTCTTGCTCGTCGGCTATTGCTTCGGTGAGTTGAAGCCGGACGCCGCCGCGATCCTCTTCCTCGCCCCGATGCTCGCCGCACTCCCCGAAGTCCTGCCCCTCGCCAGATTCCGACCGTTCGTCCGCACGATCCTCGGCCTGACGCTCGTCGCCCTCGCCACGGCGGCGGCGGTTGGTTTGACGGTCCATCGGTTCCAGACCAAAGAGGCCGCCGCCGGCGTCAAGGTTGACGGTCCCTCGGTAGACGACTACAGCCAGTTCCGCTGACGGCCCTCTCACCGCCCGCCCATCGCTACTGCCATCAAAATCCTCATATCCCACCGCGCAAGCCGGGCCGAAGGCGTTTTATCCCGATCGCAATCGCGGTCTGGGAGCCCTGATAGAGATGGAGAACGCGGGTGCGGACCGCCACCGAGCGGCACCACGGCGTCCCCATGACCTCGAGCCGCCAACGGCAACCACTACGAAAGCCGTCAAACGAAGCCGCCGCTTGGCCGCAACGCAAACACCGTGATCATCAGTCTTTACACCGCCGCTCACAGGTTCAACCCCCAGACGGACGAACCCATTTCGGACCCAATCGAGGCGGTCTGCGAAGAGTGAGGGACGGTGCGGCGTAAGGCTCCTCTTTGACAATTCGGTGGGATCGAGCACGTTGCCGCGGCATGCGGGAGGAGAGAGTGTCGCCCCAAGGCATCAGGGCATCGACCGAACTCCTACTACTCGTGGGAGTTGAACCTTGGGTGCCATGGCCACGCAAGCGTGGCCATGAACCGGCGTAGGACGGTTGCAGGACCGTCGCCAATCGCATGGCCACGCAAGCGTGGCCATGGCACCCTTGGCTACTTTCCTCGGCGAATACTGGGCGAGAACGGTCGCGAAAGCACCCGAACGAAGCCAGCGCCTCACGAAGCAAAACGCGTTTTCCGCCAAGGACTTGCGACGCTGTCACATCACGCGAACAAAGCCAAATCGAAGCCGACGCCCCGCTTCACTCCGGCAGGGCGAAGGCCACGAAGGCGTCTCCCGCCTTCGTCCTCAACTTTCCCGCGCCTCCGGCGGCGATGACGACGAACTGGCGGCCCTTCGCGCGGTAGGTCGAAGGAGTGGCGTAGCCGCCGGCGGGGAGGTCGTGCTCCCAGAGAAGTTGGCCGGTCTCCTTGTCGAAGGCGTGGATCCGCTCGTCGAGCGTGCCGGCGATGAAGACCAGCCCGCCGGCCGTGACGATGGAGCCGCCGAAGTTCTCGGTGCCGGTGAGCGGGATGCCCCGCTCGGTCAGCTTGGGGTGCTCACCCAGCACCGACCGCCAGGCAAAGTCGCCGGACTTGAGGTCGATCGCGTTCAGCAGTCCCCACGGGGGCTTGATGGCCGGGTAGCCCTCATGGTCGCGGAACTGGATATATCCCTTGTGGACGAACGGGCCGTGCTGGACGACCTTGGCCGCCTCGGTCTCGGTCATCGTGATGATGTTGGGCATGTTCGTCGAGTTGACGTACAGCCGCCCGGTCGTCGGGTCGAACGACGCCCCCGACCAGTTCGCCCCGCCGTGGAAGCCGGGGACGAGGACGGTCCCCTCGCGGCTCGGCGGCAGGAAGGCCGGGCCGTACTTCAGACCCTTGAGCTGTTCCAGGACCGACTTCCGGTTCGCCTCGCCGATGTCGGTCACGTCGGACTCGTCGAACTTCTGGGCGGCGAACGGCGGGGGTTTGACGGGGATCGGCTGAGTCGTCGCGGCGAGTTCCCCGGTGATCTCCGATTTCGCGACGGGGACGTCCTGGATGTCGAACAGCGGCTTGCCCGTGACGCGGTCGAAGAGGTACAGGAAGCCCGTCTTGGTGACCTGCGCCGCGGCGTCGATCTTGCGGCCGTCGCGTTCGACCGTGACGAGGACGGGATAGGTCGGCAGGTCGTGGTCCCAAATGTCGTGGCGGAGCGTCTGGAAGTGCCAGGCGCGACGGCCTGTTTTCGCATCCAGGGCCAACACGCAGTTGGCGAAGAGGTTGTCGCCCGGCCGGTCGCCGCCGTAGAAGTCGAACGAGGCCGAGCCGAGCCCGGCGAAGACCATCCCGCGCTCGAGGTCGACGCTCAGCCCGCTCCAGGCGTTGGCCCCGCCGCGGTCCTTCCAGGCCTCCGCCCCCCAGGTCTCGGCCCCGAACTCGCCGGGACGAGGAACCGTCCGGAACGACCAGGCCTGGGCCCCGGTTCGGACGTCGAACGCCCGGACGTCGCCGGGAGCCGCGATCCCCGGGCCTTCGCCGCACGAAACGCCCACGACCACCAGGTCCTTCCAGACCGCCGGCGCCGAGGTCGGCCCATAAGGGAGCTTCGCAACCTTCGGATCGAGTTCTGCATGCATGTCGCGGACGCCGTCCTCGCCGAACTTCGGGTCGAGCTTTCCCGTCTTCGCGTCCAGCGAAAACAGCCGACCGTCAGACGTCCCGTGCAGGATCCGACGCTCGCCGTCCGGCTTGCCGTCCGACCAGAAGGCGCAGCCTCGATTCACGCCCCCCGAGGAGAACGGATACTTCGACGGCTTCTCCGTCAGCGGGTCGAACCGCCACTTCTCCTCGCCGGTGGCCGCATCGAGAGCCACGACCTTGAGGTTCCCCGTCGTGAGATACATGACGCCGTCGATCACGATCGGCGTGCACTCGATCGTCTTGCCGTTCCCCTTCTCGTCCAGCTCCTTCGTGTGGAACGTCCAGGCCGGCTTCAACCGCGAGACGTTCCCCCGGTTGATCTGATAGAGGTACGAATACCGCATCGCCCCCGGATCGTTCCCAACCCTCGGCCAGTCGCCGGCCGGGTCCGTCTGGGCCGAGGCGCGGCCGACCAACAGCAAGACGCAAGCGAGGCCGAGCACGAGCCAACCCCGACCGATTTGCCTACTTGTTCCCATGAGGGCGACCCCGAAGGTATGAGTCCGATCGACGACTGCGGTGGGTTCGAGACGGCGATCCTACCATAGCGGGCGCGGGGGCTTGCCGCACGAGCGTGGAGGGATTAGCGTCTGAATTCTGTAACCGGCTCATCCTTGTCGTCACCCGGGAAACGTGCCATGCGTCGAGCCTCGTTCATAGGCCGGATCGGGATCCTCGTTCTGGTCCTCGCGTCGGCGGCCCGGAGCGACGACTTTCCCCAGGTGATCGACACCGATCCCGACAAGTCGCCGCCGATGCCCGCCGACCAGGCGGCGGCCGGGTTCAAGGTGCCGGACGGGTTCCACGTCTCGGTGTTCGCCGCCGAGCCCGACGTCCGCAACCCGATCGCCTCGGCCTGGGACGCGCGCGGGCGGCTCTGGATCGCCGAGAACTACACGTACGCCGAGCGTTCCGCCCGGTTCGACCTGCGGTTCCGCGACCGGGTGCTGATCTTCGAGGACGCCGACGGCGACGGCCGGTTCGACAAGCGCACGGTGTTCACGGACGACGTGCAGATGCTGACGAGCGTCGAGGTCGGCCGCGGGGGCGTCTGGCTGATGTGCCCGCCGAAGGTCCTCTTCATCCCCGACCGCGACGGCGACGACCGCCCCGACGGCCCGGCGGAAACGGTCCTGGACGGCTTCACGGTGCCGCAGGAGAACTACCACAACTTCGCCAACGGCCTGCGGTGGGGTCCTGATGGCTGGCTCTACGGCCGTTGCGGGGCGTCGAGCCCCGGGCGGATCGGCGTCCCCGGCACGGCCGACGCCGACCGCATCCCGATCGCCGGCACGATGTGGCGGTTCGACCCCCGCTCGAAGCGGTTCGAGGCCCTCGCCCAGGGGACCACGAACCCCTGGGGCCACGACTGGGACGCTCGCGGGGAGTTGTTCTTCATCAACACGGTCAACGGCCAGCTCTGGCACTCCATCCCCGGCGCCCACTACGCCCGCCCGCACACCGTGGACGCCAACCCGCATTCCTACGCGTTGATCGACCAGCACGCCGACCACTACCACTGGGACACCGCCAAGGACTGGACCGACTCGCGATCGGCCTCGGGCGAGCACGGCCGGCTCGGCGGCGGGCACGCCCACAGCGGCGTCATGATCTACCAGGGGACGCAGTGGCCGGCGGCCGACCGCGGCAAGCTCTTCACCCTCAATTTCCACGGCCGTCGTGCGAACGTCGAGCGCCTGGAACGCTCCGGCGCGGGGTTCGTCGGCAAGCATGAGCCCGATCGGTTCTTCTCCCCCGACCTCAAATTCCGGGGCATCGACCTGACGGCCGGTCCCGACGGCGGCGTCTACGTCCTCGACTGGAGCGACGCCGGCGAATGCCACGACAGCACGGGCGTCGTCCGGACCTCGGGCCGGATCTTCAAAATCACCTACGGCAAGCCCACCCCAGCCCGACCGATCGACCTGACGAAGGCCAGCACCCTCGAACTGGTCGGCATGCTCGCCAGCGAGGACGGCTGGCGGTCGCGCATGGCCCGGCTGCAACTGGTCGACCGCGCGGTGAAGGGCGAGGATACAACCCACGTTCGCACCCTCCTCACAACAGCCGCGATCGCCAAGTCGGAACTGCGGCTCCAGGCCCTCTGGACGCTCGCCGGGATCGGCCGACTACAGGACGGGTTGCTCATCGTCTTACGCGGCGACGAAAACGAGGCCGTCCGCGCCTGGGTGATTCGGTTGCTGACCGATGCATGGCCGCTCGATACGGCAGTCGGCGACCGGCCCAAGCGGAAACTCGAGCCGGCAGATGAAGGCGTAGCGGAAGCCACGGCCGAGATCGTCCGGCCCGAGTTCATTCGCATGGCCCGCGAGGACCGCTCGGGCCTGGTCCGCCTGACCCTCGCTTCGACGCTCCAGCGGCTTCCGGTGGAGCATCGTCCGGCGCTCGCCGCGGCGCTGGTCTCGCGGGCCGAGGACGCCAACGACCACGATCTGCCGCTCATGGTCTGGTACGGTCTGATCCCCGTGGCCGACGCCGATCCCTCGGCGCTCGCGAAGATCGCCATCGGCTGCACCTGGCCGACGACCCGGACCTTGATCGCCCGACGGCTGGCGGAGAGTCTGGACAAGCAGCCCGCCCCGGTCGACGCCCTGATCACGGCCGCGGCCGATTCGTCCGACCCGGCCTTCCGCGCCGACATCCTCCAGGGCCTGCTCGACGGCCTCCGAGGCTGGCGGAAGGCCCCCAGGCCGGCGGGCTGGGAGGCGGCCTCGGCGAAGCTCGCCGCCGCGACCGATGATGCGACGCGTGCCAGGGTCCGCGACCTGGGAGTTCTCTTCGGCGACGGCCGGGCGCTCGACGAGATCCGCCGCCTCGCCCTCGACGGCAAGGCCCCCCTCGACGTCCGCCGCTCGGCGCTCCAGACCCTGATCGCCGACCGTCCGGCCGACCTCCGCTCGATCTGCGAGAAGCTCCTGGGCGTCCGCTTCCTCAACTCGACCGCGAGCCGAGGCCTGACCCTGTTCGACGACCCGGCCATCGGCCCGACGCTCGTCCGCAGCTACAAGTCGTTCCACCCCTCTGAGCGACCCGCCCTGATCGACGCCCTCGTCGCGCGGCCGGCCCTGGCGAAGGCCCTGCTCGACGGCATCGCCGCAGGAGCGATCCCCCGCGGGGACCTCTCCAGCTACCAGGCCCGGCAGATCCGCACGCTGAACGACGCCGACCTCTCGCGCAAGCTGGCCGAAGCCTGGGGCGAGATCCGCGACACGCCGGACGACAAACGAGCGGCCGTCGCCAGGATCAAGGCCGAGCAGACCCCGGAGAACCTCGCACACGCCGACCGCTCCCGCGGCCGCGCCCTGTTCGACAAGACCTGCGCCGCGTGCCACACCCTGTACGGCCAGGGAGGGAAGGTCGGCCCCGACCTCACCGGCGCGGGGCGAGACAACATCGACTACCTGCTCGACAACATCGTCGACCCCGGCGCCGTCGTGAACGCCGAGTTCCGCGTCGCCGTCGTCGCGACGACCGACGGCCGCACCCTCAACGGCCTCGTCCGCTCGCCGACCGACAAGACCATCACCCTCGTCTCCCAGAACGACCCCGTCGTCCTCCGCCGCGACGAGATCGAGGAGATCCGCCAGACCCCCGCCTCCCTCATGCCCGACGGCCTCCTGGACAACCTCACCCCCGACCAGATCCGCGACCTCTTCGGATACCTCATGGGCAAATCCCAGACGGCCCTGCCCGCCGCGCCTTAATCCGTCCGAGGTTCGCCCGATGACTCCGGAGTCAGCCCCTGTTCATCCTTGCCCGACGCCCCCCAGATGGGTTCCCCGTTCTCGTTGAATCCGACCCACATCTCGTGTTCGCCGCTACGATTCGTCAGGAACATTCTCGGCTCGCCCGAGGGCCAGGTGTCCATGACAACTCGCATCTTGCTCGATTCGTCACCCATCCGGAGGCTCGGCTTGCCATCGCTCCCAATGCCCGCGACGAGCCAGGTGTTCCCCGTTTGATCACAGAGTTCCAGGAAGCACTCCCCCTCGACAATCCCCAACCTCAACCGGGTCGCTGACGTGGCGTCCGTGGCCATTAGGACCGGTCCAGTCCCTTTGAGCAAGGTGGCCGAGAGCCGAGACTCCCCCTTGCTATCGGTCATCCAGAAAGACGTCTGATCATCAGAACCGACACCCGCCCCAAGGCGAATCCGAGAGTTCTCATCCATAAGCACCAGCCCAGGATTGTCGTCGTCGATCAAGCCGAGAGTCGCCCACCCATGTTCTTCGCAATCACCGAACGAGAGCCTGATCACATCGTGGTCGATCGAAATCCGATCCCGGCCCTCCTCATCCCTGAAAACGGCCCCAGTCGAGAAGCGTAGACGACGGTTCGCGAACACGAACAGGATGGTCGCCGACACCACGAGCAGACCAAGAGTCCCCCCAAGGACGCTGGCGATGATCTCAAGTCGATGGATGCGACTCGCGAGTTCTTCCAAGTCAACCTCCCCGATTGACCCAACGGCTCGGCTCCACCGAGTGCGCCGAAGCGTTCCGATGAAGGTTTGAGACTACGCTGATTCGTCTCCGGCTGGTGTCTCGTCTGGAGGGCTCGGAGAGTCATTCTCCTCACCTCCTCCAAACGGTCCCCAGATCGGCTCGCCCTTCTCATTGAATCCGACCCACATGTGACAGTCGCCGCTACGATTCGTCATGCGTAGCGTCGGCTCTCCCGAAGCCCGGGTGTCCATCGCCACGCATGTCTTGCATGACCCATCCAGCAGGTAGAACGAAGGCCCTGCGTCGTTGGCCACGGCTGCGACGAGTTGGACGTCGCCGGATGGATCGAGCAACTCGAAGCTGGAATCGCCCTGGAGAGTGATTCCCAACCTCACCCGGACGGCTCCCGTTTCGTCAGTCGCCTGCAAAACCGGCCCGACGCCCTCGCGCATGAACGCCGAAAGTCTCGGCTCCCCCTTATCGTCATTCATCCAAAGAGCCGCGCTGCCGTCGGTATCGATCCCTACAACGAGGCGGGGCCGAGACTCAGCGTCCATGAAGGCCAGCGTCGGACGATCTCGGTGAACACCAAGAGCCATCCGCACCCGCTCCCCCTGATCCCGAAAGTTCAGCATGCTCGAGTTCTCGTTCAGGTCCATCGAAATCCGGGCCTTTCCCAGACGATCCCTGAAGACCACTCCACCCTTGAACCGTAATCGTCGGATCACTTGCACCAAGGCCAGGATCGTCGCCGCCGCCAAGAGCACGCAGGCGACGCCGAGGACCGCCACGATGATTTCAAGTCGGTGGGATCGCGCAGCGAGTTCGTCCAGCGTCGAGCCGTTCATCGATCCGCCCCTTCCGTCCGCGAACTTCCCGCCCCTCGGATTGCTCCAATCGTCGGCCGGGACTTATGATTGGAGGTCAGCCCTCGCCCCGCCGGCGAGGGGCGGGTCGTGGCTTGGAGCTTGGTTTGACATGCGGATCATCGCGGGGCAGAAGCGCGGGCACAAGATCGAGGGCCCGCGCGCGACGGCGAACATGCGGCCGACAAGCGACCTGGTGCGCGAGTCGCTGTTCAACATCGTCGGCGCGATGATGCCGGGGAGGACGGCCGTCGACCTGTTCGCGGGGACGGGAGCGATCGGCCTGGAAGCCCTCAGCCGGGGCGCCGAGGGGGCCGTGTTCGTCGAGAAGGATCGCGAGGCCGTCGCCCTGATCCACACCAACGTGAACAAGCTCCGGTATCAGGACCGAAGCCAGATCCGCCTGGCCGACGCCTACCGATGGGCCCGGGTCCACGCCGCGGAGATCGGTCGGCCGCTCGCCGTCTTCCTCGACCCGCCCTATCGCGATTACGAAACCGGCGTGAAACGCATCCGCGCCACGCTCGACCATCTCGTCGAGCATCTCCCCGAAGGCTCGATCATCGCGCTGGAGGCCGGCCGGGTCCTGGACGATTCGATCCTCCCCGACTTCGACCGCTGGGACATCCGCCGCTACGGCGACACCCAGATCGCGTTCTGGACCCGCGACGGCGTCGAGGTCGACGAGGGGTCGGAAGCCGAAGAGGTCGCCGAGGAGGGGGCCGGCGAGGAGGTCGGCGATGGCTGATCCCCGCGCCCGCCGCGAGTTCGCCGAGGAGATCGTCGTCCGTCTCCGCCGCGCCGGCTATCAGGCTCTGTGGGCCGGCGGTTGCGTGCGCGACATCCTGCTGGGGCTGACGCCGGCCGACTACGACGTCGCCACCGACGCCACGCCGGAACAGGCCACGGCCGCTCTCCCCTTCCGCTCGCTGACGATCGGGGCGTCGTTCGGCGTCGTGAAAGTGCGACATCCCCGGATGAAGGGGAACGAGGTCGAGATCGCCACGTTCCGCAGCGACCTGGCGTACATCGACGGCCGTCGACCGAGCGGCGTCGTCTTCAGCTCGCCTCGCGAGGACGCCGAGCGTCGGGACTTCACGATCAACGGCATGTTCATGGACCCGATCGGCGGCGAGGTCGTCGACTACGTCGGAGGCCGCGCCGACCTTGAAGGCAGGCGGCTGCGGGCCATCGGCGACCCCTCCGCGCGGTTCGCCGAGGACAAGCTGCGGCTGCTTCGCGCCGTGCGGTTCGCCTCGCGGTTCGACCTGCACATCGAGCCGACGACGCTGGCGGCGGTCAGCGCGATGGCCGCCGAGGTGAACATCGTCTCTCCCGAGCGGATCGCCCAGGAGATGCGCCGGATGCTCACCCACCCGAGCCGTGCGCGGGCCATGGACATGCTGATGGACTGCGGCCTGATGGCTGCGGTGCTGCCGCCGCTCGTCCGGGCGAAGGGGCTCTTCCAGGGCAAGCCGATGCAGCCCGAGGGGGACCTTTGGGACCACCTCCTGCTGACGCTCTCGCTGCTCCCCCACGACGCGAGCTTCCCCCTCGCATTGGCCGGCCTGCTGCACGACGTCGGCAAGCCGTTCTCGAAGCAGGTCCAGGAGGGAGGGCGGGTCAGCTATCACAATCACGAGTCCGTCGGCGGTCGGATCGCGGACGACATGGCGCGTCGGCTGAAGCTCTCCAACGCCGAGCGCGAACGCCTCGCATGGCTGGTGACGTTCCACCAGTACCTCGGCGAGGCCGAACGCCTGCGCGAGTCCAAGCTCAAGCGGATGCTCGCCAGCCCCGGCGTCGACGAACTGCTGGCGCTCCACCGCGCCGACGCCCTGGCGACGGTCGGCAACGCCCGCCACGTCGACTATTGCGAATACTACCTCGAACACCAGCCCGCCGGCCCGATCAACCCCCCCCCGCTCCTCACCGGCCACGACCTCGTCCGCCACGGCCTCAAGCCCGGCGAACACTTCGCCACGATCCTCGAAGCCGTCCGAGAAGCTCAACTCGAATCGCGCATCCACAACAAACGCGAGGCCCTGGAACTCGTCGACCGGGAACTGACCACGATGTAAAGAGTGATCCCCGCCCCTCACGAGACGCCTGTCGGTCGTCCATGGCCCGCGATCGGAGTCTCCTGGATATGGACGCGAACCATGTTCGATGTCGCTGGGTGAATCGCCTCGTAAGGCGATGGAGCGTCCGGGGTCTGCTCGTTTTCGTCGCACTTACGGCCAGCGTCCTGGGCTGGGTCGTCAACAGCGCCCACATTCAGCGCAACGCCGTACATGTCATCGAGACAGCCGGTGGAACCGTCGGGTACGACATCGAGTATCACGGACGACCACCAGACCCCGATGCGCAGGAACTGAGTCTCCCTGCCTGGCTGCTCGACCAGCTCGACCCGGACTATGTGGGACATCCGACCTATCTGGAAGCGTGGGATTCCAACTTCGGCGATCGGGAGACGGCCGCCGCCGGCGACCTCGACCGTCTCCAATCGATTCGGTTGAGCGAACCATCGGTGTCGGACGAGGGACTGGCACCTCTGGCGAACTTGGATGTACTGCTCGACCTAGAGCTGCGTTACGCCAGGATCGGTGATCAGGGGCTTGTTCGGCTCTCGGGATTGAAAAGCCTCCAGGGACTGAGCCTGTTCGGAACCTTGGTTACCGACGAAGGGCTCCGCCATCTTTCGCGTCTGAGCGAACTCCGATCTCTCGGTCTCGGTGAAACCAAAATCACGGATGCGGGACTCGTCCACCTGCGTCCCCTGTCAAAGTTATCGGGTCTCTATTTGGACAACACCCGGATCACGGATGCGGGCCTCGTCCATCTGCGTCCCCTTTCGAGTCTCACGACTCTCAGCTTGCAAGACACGCACGTCTCAGATAGAGGGTTGATCCATCTCAAAAACCTGCGGAATCTCGTCTACCTGCATCTTGCTGGTACGAGGGTCACCGACACGGGCCTGCCCTATCTGTGCGACCTGTCGAGGCTTGAGGTCCTCACTCTAAATTGCAGCCAGATCTCCAACGCCGGGTTGGAGACTCTTCAGAGATGTCCCTCCCTGAAGAGAGTCCAGATCTGGAACGCCCCCGAGTGCGACGGAGCCGATCGTCACAAATACACGCACGAAGCCGCTGGGGCCTTCCGCCGAACAGGCTCGAACGTCTTCCTTCAGCTTCATTGACCTCATGTGCCTCGCCGCCCGAAGTCTTCGGATCAGAGAACGCCGACGGATTCTTCCTGTCGGCGCCCAAGGTGTCGGAGGTAGACCCTGGGATCGTCAGTCGCCATCGATCGGAGCGCTGCTGAGCTGATAGACGTAGGCGTCGACAATCGTGCCGTCCTGGCGTCTGGCCGACGTCAGGACGCGCTCGTACCCCGGCCCCTCGAACTCATCGAGACGGCCCCAATGCTGCGGAAGGCTCTCGGAGGCGAAGCGAAGGCCCGAGACCTCCTCGCCCTCCGGCTCCAGGACGATTCCAGGATAACCGGCCGCTGCCCCCCAGCCCTCCGGATACAGCCTGCCTCGAACCGTCGCCGGCTCCCATTCGCCGGGAATCGGCGCGAGGATGTGTTCGTTGGGCCTGCCGGGGGCCAGGGTGCCGTAGACAAAAAGTCGATGGGTCATGCTACCTTCAGGTCGGATTGGAACGCTCTTCCTCAGTCCACTCAAGTTCAGTCGCCCAGATCCTCGGTCTCGGAGGGTTCGGCGACGTAATCCGGCGACTTGCGTTCGGCCTGACGTATTCGCTCCCAGGTCTTCAGCGCATTCGGTTCGCCGGCCGCATTCAGGATGGCTCGACAGAACGCCTTATACGACTCCCCCGTCGTGCATCCCGCCCGATCGATGACATGGTATTCGCCGTTCCTCACGCCTTCGATCACGATCACATCGCCGTCCCCGATCCCTCGGCCTTCCTTGACCGACACGGGAGCCTTCCAGAACTTCGTCTTCTCAAGTGAATCGACGATTCGCCTCCCCTCGTCGAACTTCAGCTTCAATTCCTTGTCGAGTCGCAACCGCGCCTCGGTCGCCTGCGGCGGCTTGTCATGACTCTTGACGTTCAAAACGACGTCATCCCCGGAACGGGTGAGGCGAAGGCTCATCGGATGCTCGTTCGCCGCGATCCACAAGAACCTGTAACTGACCACCGTCCGGTTCTCCCGCGACAGTTTCCAGAGCGACGGCTCCTTCAACGCTCGAAGATTGATCGTCGTCAATTCATCAATCAAATTGTTGAGACCCTCGACTTTGGGCGCGAAGATCAACGGGGGGAAATACGCATCCTGCGCCACGGAACGATCCACGACCATGAGACTCGCGACGATCAGAGCTGTCGTGAAAGCCGCCCGCATTCCGACCCTCTCGGCCCTCATGGTCGGACTCCCATCTCATAACCCAGACGCCCCCCTCCGCTTCAGCCTGTTGCAATCCTAGCAATCGCACGCCCTCACTGGAATCGCTGCACCTCGTCCGGCCCCGGAGTCGCGTAAGCCGGGTCGAGGGCGCGGATGGAGACTTCGTCGTCGGGGAGGAGTTTCACGTCCAGGGGGACGATCGTCACGCCCTGTTCGTTGATGGTCTGGGCGTTGTCGCGGAGGTCGCGGGTTTCGATGCCCTCGCGGGGGAGCGGCGGGACGTTGCCGTTGAAGAAGGCCGTACACCACCAATGGCCGTCGCGGTCCCGGAAGGGGGTGCCGTGGCCCAGGAAGCGGCCGGCGAACTTCCGGGGGCCGTAGGGGCCGGTGATCTTGTCGGCCGTGCAGTAGTAGAGGTTGTACGAGCCTCTGCGGCCGCGATCTGTCGACCAGGCCGTGCCGAGGTGGACGTACTTCGGGCCGACCTTGATCATCGTCGCCCCCTCGTGGCCGATCCGGCTGATCGGCGTTCCCTGGGGGCCAGGGCGGCTGCCGGCGGGGTCGATCCGGACGGGGTCAGCCGTGTAGTGCGTGAAGTCCTTGCTGAGCGGCGCAATGAGGGTGTTCAGCCAGAGCAAATACCAGGTGCCGTCGTCGTCCTTGAACAGCGAGGGGTCGTGGCGCTCGCCCAGGGTTCGGCCCATCGGATGAGTCCATGGCCCCTTTAGCTCGGGCCCGTTCGTGAGTGCGAGGCTCGCCAGGGCGGCCGGGCAATGGACGAGGGCCCAGCGGTCGCCCAGCCAATGGACCTCGGGCGCCCAGATGAAGGGCTCGACCGGCTTCTTGCCGGCCTCGCGGACGTGGAACGAATCCGCCAGCGTGTAGGGCGTCCCCAGCGACTCCCACTGAATGAGGTCGCGGCTGCGGTAAAGGCGTACCTGATCGCCGACGATGCTCGCCTTCCCAAGGCCGATGTTGTAGGGGTCGGCCGCCTCGCGAGGATCGCCCTCGTTCGGCTGGGTGCCTGTCAGGTAATAGAAGTCGTCGGGGCCGAGCGTGATGTAAGGATCGCGGATCCAGCCGGCCTTGATGTGGAGGGCCCGATCGCGGCTCTTCAACCCGGCGCGGATCGTCTCGGCGTCCATCACCGGTTGCGGCCGGCGGTCGGTCTTCTCGACCTGGAATTGAGGGTTGGTCTCGACCACCTGCGCGGGGCTGGAGACGGTCGTCGCGATCACGAACGCACAGCCAAGAACGAATCGAACGGGCCTGAACACGAGCCGTCCTCCGAGGTTGGGTCCGCTTGCCGCCGCTCGGGCGAAGTCTAAGATGGAGGGACCACGACCGCGAGCCCAGGGAGCCCGCCATGTATCGAGTGACCCGCCAGATCGAATTCTGCTACGGCCACCGCCTGCTTGAATACGCAGGCAAGTGCCGGCACCTCCACGGCCACAACGGGCTCGCCGTGGTGACGCTGGAGGGGAAGGAGCTCGACGCTCAGGGGATGCTCGTCGACTTCGGCGAGATCAAACGGAAGCTCCAGCGCTGGATCGACGAGGAGCTGGACCACAACATGATCCTCCGCCGCGACGACCCGATCCTCCCCCTGCTCCAGGAGCGCGGGGAACGCGTCTTCGTGATGGACGTCAATCCCACGGCGGAGAACATCGCCCGGCTGATCTACGACCAGGGAAAGGCCGCCGGCCTGCCGATCGTCGAGGTCGTGCTGTGGGAAACCCCCAACTGCTTCGCCACTTACACCGGCGCGGGCGAGGTTTGAGCCCTCGCCCGGTTCGGCTTCGTCCAGCTTGCCTCAGTGCCCGCCCGCATGGCCGTGGCCGTCGTCGACCTTCTTCTCGGGGAGAGCGGCCGTCTTCGGCTTATAGGGATAGAGGACGTCCTCAATCCACCACTCGTACGCGTTCTTGTTCTCAGGCACCATCCCCTTGATGACGGCGAGAGCATAGTCGTCGTGGGGCTCCTGGTGCTCGTGCTTGTGCTCGGCCTCCCCCTCCTTGGCCGCTTCGCCCTCCTTGTGCTCGTCCTTGATCTCGCCGACGTGCACGTCGAAGAGGGCGAGGGCGACGAGGGTCAGGTCCTCACGCTCGAGCTTCTCGATCGAGTTGAACTTGATGGTGCTCTCCGGCGAGCCGTGCAGATCCTGAGACAACTTGCGGAGAGCGCCGTACTTCATGTCCATCATCGGCGCTTCCGAGGCCTGGGACTGCATCTGCTTGAGGTTATCCTCGGGCGTGACGTTGGCGCGCTGTTGCGGAAGCAGACCGATCCAGTAGAGCTCGGCCAGCGAGCCGGATTTCAGCCGTTCGCCGTACTCGACGGCAAAGGCGGCGGCCTGGCGCTTCGCCAGGAAATGCTGTACGGCCGAGATCGTGAAGATCGACAACCCGAAGATCAGCCCCATCGCCATCGCCGCGCGGGCGAGCCCCTGCCCTGTGAGGACGTCCGACCGTTTTTGGATCGACCGGTCCGCCAGGAAACCCAGCACGACGGCGACCGCGGCGCAGAGGTAGAAGGCCCAGTGGGTGAAACTCAGAGCGCCCAGAAGGCCGAAGAGGACCGCAACAACGGCAAGGCTGCTGACGGCCCGGTAGGTCGGGATCTCGTTCTCGATGGCCGACCTGCGAAGCATCTTGAGGTCGGATTCGTCGGGTCGGGTAGACTCGTGCTCGATGGCCACTTTGAGGAAGCTCCTGGAGCGCCCGACCCGGACGACGATGAGTCGATGCGACGATGTCGAAAACGGAAGCGAAAAGCCGGCGCGCAGGATGTCCGGGTTATGGGCGTGCGTCGTGCCATCGAGGCTAATCGCTGCGGTGCCGAGCGTCAAGGATCACCGCAGCGCCAGACCGGCCAGGGGCCCACTCCCCGACGCCAGGGCCCAGGTCGCAAAGGCGAGCCCGACCCAGAACAGCCCCAGAGCCCAACCGGTCACATTCGTCCACGACCAGTCGCGCCCCGCCAGTCCGGAGCGAAGCCCTGCGAGAAGCACCGCCAGAATGATCAGGCCCATCGCACGAGGGCCAAGAGGCGTCGCCCAGTCGATCGACCGGAAATCCCCCCGGACGACGCACTCCAGGTTGAAAATCCAGATCAGGAGCCCGCCCGTCATCCAGATCAGCTCCCCCAGGCTCCCCGCCGCCTTGCCGGAACGGGCCAGGATGACCGGGCCGACCAGCGCCAGACAGCCGGCGACCGTCGCCAGTGAGGAGAGCAGCCGGACGGGCGGCCAGGCCAGCATCCCTCGATGGACGAGCATCGCGAGCGCCCATCCCAGGGCTCCGACGACGAGGAGCGCGGTGACGAGGGGATGCGCGCCGGCACCCGATGGAGAACCGCCGTTGTTGCGTTTTGGAGGCATGAGGGCGTCGAGGGAGTCTTCTCGGGGATGGAATCGAGGGTCGGGCTCGCGACGACGGCCGAGCCGGAAGCGACGAACCTCGACTTCATCCTTTTTCGGCCTCAACGCCCGAGGCTCGTGAGCTCGATCGACGACCCGACGAGCGGTTTCGACGCCCTCGTCGGCGCCTCCGTCGCGATCAGTGCAAAGCGGCGATCGGGCCGTCCGGTTGAGCGGCCGAGGTCGGTTCGGCGGCCGGAACGGGGACGGGCTCGGCCAGGTCGTCGGCCAGCTCGTCAGGACGGGGGTTGAGCACGACCTGCTCCCCTTCTTCAAGCCCCTGGGAGACCTCCAGGAGGTCAAGGGTCGCCTGGCCGACGGCCACCCGACGTTTCTCCAGGCTCCCACCGTCACCGCGAACGACGTAGCAGTAATCGCCGTCCTGCTCGGTCGCCACCGCCTCGACGGGAACGGCCAGGACGTTGCTCTTGGGAGGCATGGTCAGGTCGACTCGCGCAGTCATTCCCGGCATCAACTCGCGGCCGGCTCCCTGGTCGAGCCTCACAATGCTCTCGAAATAGCGAACGTCGGAGCGGTCGTCGAAAACGGGAAGGGGCGAGACCGAGGTCACGCGGCCGGTGACCGATACGTCCGGGGCCCCCTCGAAGGCGATCCGGGCCCTCATCCCTCGCTTCACCCGATCGACCACCGACTCGTGCAGCATCGCCACGACCTCCATCTGCGAGAGATCGGGCAAATAGAAGAGGTCCTGCTTCTGGTGCACTGACATCCCCGGCTCGATCACGATCCCGCGGCGGGCGTCGCTAGCGTAGATCAGGTAGCCGTCGTGCGGGGCCCGAATGGTGCAAAGCTCAACCTGCTTTTCCAGCTTCGCAAGACGGTCGAGGTTCCGGGCCAGCCGCGTGTCCTGATAGCGAAGGTTGGCCTCCTTGGCCAGCATCGCCCCCTCAAGCTGCTTGATGACCTTGGACGCCGTGAAGCGTTCGAAGAGGGTGAGAGCGCCCTTGGCCCTGTCGAGCGCCACCTGGGCCTTGGCGTTCGTCTGGGTTTCCGTCTTCAGGACGCTGGCGGCGACGTAGCCCTTGGCGTTCATCTTGGTCGCCCAGTCGAGCCGGTCCTTGCTGCGGCTCAACTCGGACTCAGCCAGGGCGATCAGACGCTGATGATCCTTGACCGTCTCGGCCATCAGGCCGTTGCGGTATTCGTTGATGGCCAACCTGGCCACATCCAGCTCAAGCTCGCCCTGGTGGTGATCGGCCCGAGAGCGTTCGACGGTCATCCGTTGCTGGCGAAGGAGTTCCTCGTAGCTCGAGGAATCGAGAGTCGCCAGGACGTCCCCCTTCTTCACCCGGCTGCCGTCGGGGACGACGGTCAGCAGCGTCGACGCTCCGCCGGCGGAGAGGGCGCGGCCCATCACGCCGATGCTGATACTCTCAAGTTCGCATTCGACGACCGTCCGCTTGGAGCTTTCCAACCGGCCGGGAGTCGTCAACGACCCCTCCAGAACGGTTCGGCTCACCGGCGCGAACTGATACTTCACCGTGAGGTCTCGCGGGCGACCAGCGCCCGGCAGGCGATATCCCGCAGCGTACGCCCAGATCGAACCGGCCGCGACGGTCGCCGCGATCAGGCCGAGAGACGTGGAGACTCTCTTTGAGGCGGGCATCGGGTGACTCCTCTTCCATCGCATGTTCAGGCCGCACGTCGCAAAGGGGGGCGGGGCGACGCGCTTCAGTCGGCGGGGGTCGAGGACGACGGCTTAAGGGCCCTCGTCCGGGGGGAAGCGGTCGAGGGGATTCCGGCTTCGGAATCCACCATCGACTTCAGAATGTATCGGATCCCGACCGCCTTACCAAGAGTTCGCTCCTCAAGACGTTCGGCGATCCTTCACGTCGTTTGACTATCTTCATCTTACCCACGATTGTAAAACAAAAATCTTACAGACGCAAGCCCAACGCAACGACCAGTACGCTCGCGCCGATTGCAGCGGGTTCCCTTGAGGGATTGACCTCCAGGGCCATAATGGAAGGAATACGGCGCGCCGTCGGCGAGCCGGGAGTGATATCCAACCGGGGTCGGCAACTTGAGCGCAGCGGCGACGGGCATCGAAGCGGGCGTGGCGGTCGGGACGGGAACCGTTGCGGGGGCGCTCGCGCGGGTGAAGCCCGAGCTGCTGGCGCCGGCCGGCGACCGCGAATGCGTCCGCGCGGCCGTGGCCAACGGGGCCGACGCGATCTACTTCGGACTGAAGCGGCACAACGCCCGAATCCGAGCCTCCAACTTCGACGGGCTGGACCTCTCGGAAACGATGGCCTTCCTGCGACGCCACGGCGTCCGGGGCTACGTCACGCTCAACACCCTGATCTTTCCCAAGGAGCTGGCGGACGTGGAGGCGACCCTCCGCGAGTTGAACGACGCCGGCGTCGACGCTGTGATCGTTCAGGACCTCGGCCTGACCCGGCTGATCCGCGCGGTCGCTCCCAATCTGGAAATCCACGGCTCAACCCAGATGTCCATCACCAGCGAGGAGGGCGTCCGCCTGGCCGCCGAGCTGGGATGCTCGCGGGTGATCCTGGCGCGAGAGCTGTCGCTGGACGAGGTCCGCCGGGTCCGCGCGGAATCGACGATTCCGGTAGAGGTCTTCGTCCACGGGGCCCTCTGCGTCGCCTACTCGGGTCAATGCCTGACCAGCGAGGCCCTCGGCGGTCGTTCCGCGAATCGCGGCGAGTGCGCCCAGGCCTGCCGAATGCCCTACCAGATCGTCTGCGACGGCGAGGACGTCGATCTCGGGAAGACCCAGTACCTCCTCAGTCCGCAGGACCTCGCCGCCTACGATCTGGTCCCGGATCTGATCGGAGCGGGGGTCGCCAGCCTGAAGATCGAGGGCCGGCTCAAATCGCCCGAGTACGTGGCCAACATCACCCGCCACTATCGAAGGGCGATCGACGAGGCCTGGGAGGGCCGCACCGTCGCCTTCACGCCTCGCGAGGTCGAGGACATGGAAATGTCCTTCTCCCGAGGCTTCAGCCACGGTTTCCTCGACGGAGTCGACCACAAGATCCTGGTGCGCGGGGATTACGCCAAGAAGCGTGGGGTTCTTCTCGGCGAGATCCACGGCCTCGCCCGCGCGGGGGTCCACCTGAAAGCCGTCACCGGGATCAAGCCCGGGGACGGCCTGGTCTTTGACGGCGACGAGGCGATGGGCGTCCCCGAGCAAGGGGGCCGCGTCTATGAGGTCGTCCCGATCGCCGGCCGACCGGACCTCGTCGAGCTTCGCTTCGGCCGAGGCGACATGGATTTTTCCCGCCTGCACCCGGGCCAGCGGGCCTGGAAGACGGACGACCCCGAGTTGACCGCCCGTCTGCGGAAGACGTTCGAGGGCCCTTCGCCCCGGCAGGTGGGGCTCGCCATGAAGGTTCGCGCGGCGGTCGGCGAGCCGATCCGCGTCGAGGCCCGCACGGCGACGGGACTGGTCGCGGAGGCCCTCGGCGACGCCCCGCTCGCCGCCGCCCAATCGCGCCCGGCGGACGACGCCCTGCTCCGCGAACAACTCGGCCGCCTCGGAGGGACCGCGTATCGGCTGGATGACCTCGAAGCCGAGATCGAGGGGGCCCCGATGGTCCCCAAGAGTCTCCTCAACCAGATTCGCCGCGACCTGACCGCCCGCCTGGACGCCCTCGCCGACGCCCCCCCTCCCCGGCCGATGGCCGCCGAGCCGGTCCTCCCCGGGCTGCTGGCGCCCATCCGGGCCGAGGCCGATCGCCAGCTTCAGGAGCGTCTCGCGGACCAACCGCCGCGTCTTGTCGCCCTCTGCCGGCGGACCGACCAGATCGCCGCCGCCGCGGCCGCTGGGGCATCGGCGATCTACGCCGACTACCAGGACATCAAGGAATACAAGGACGCCGTCGCCGAGGCCCGCCGCGTCGGGCTGCCGATCCACGTCGCCAGCCCTCGAATCGAGAAGCCGGCCGAGCGGAACCTGTTCAAGGCGCTGGTGAAGTCCGGGGCCGACGGCCTCCTCGTCCGCAACGCGGGCGGGCTGGCCTTCTGCGCCGAGACGGGCGTCCCGTTCGTCGCCGATTTCTCGCTCAACGCGTCCAATCCGCTGACTGTCGCCCTCTTCCGCGAGCGCGGGGCCGAGCGCGTGGCGGCCTCGTACGACCTCGACGCCGGCCAGCTCTTCGACCTGATCGAGGCGACCCCGACCGACTGGCTGGAGGTCGTGATTCATCAGCAAATCCCGATGTTCCACATGGAGCACTGCGTCTTCTGCGCGTTCCTCTCGCCGGGGACCGACCACACCAACTGCGGCCGCCCCTGCGACCACCACGACGTCAAGCTCCGCGACCGAGTGGGCAAGGAGCACCCGCTGAAGGCGGACGTCGGCTGCCGCAACACCCTGTTCAACGCCGTCCCTCAGACGGCCGCCGAGTTCCTCCCCCGCCTGATCGCCCGGGGCGTCCGGAACCTCCGCGTGGAGTTCCTCGACGACTCCCCCGAGACCGTATCGCGGACCCTGACCCTCTACCGCGAAACGGCCGCCGGCCTCCGCGACGGCCGAACCCTCTGGCGCGAGTTGAAGGCGTCCAACCAGTACGGCGTCACCCGCGGCCCGCTGGCCGTTTTGTCATGATTGAGCCACGACGCTTAACCGCAACGGCCTTCCCCCCTCGCGGGGGAAGGTGGCCGCGAAGCGGCCGGATGAGGGGGGATCGGCGCCGGGTGAAAAAACCGCCCATCGGTTGCGCGTCCGACGGCAGTCGTCCCCCTCAACTGATCGCTTCGCGATCTGTCTTCCTCCGCGAGGGGGGAAGCCCGTCATCCTCTTTGACGCTGGTCTCAGGGGAGAAATCCCTATGACCGCCGCGCTCCTCCCCAAAACCGTCGTCCTCGTCGGAGCCGGTCCCGGCGATCCGGGGCTCATCACCGTTCGAGGAGCCGAAGCCCTCGCCCGCGCCGAGGTGGTCGTCTACGACCATCTGGCGAACGAGCGACTGCTGGACCTGGCTCCTGAGACGGCTCTTCGCATCTGCGCGGGGAAGTCGGTCGGCCACTGCACGATGACGCAGGACCAGATCAACGCCGCTCTGGCCGAGCACGCCGCCGCCGGGCGCTCGGTCGTCCGCCTCAAGGGGGGCGACCCTCTGGTCTTCGGCCGAGGTTCGGAGGAGGCGGCCTACCTTCGCGAGCGTGGGATTCCCTTCGAGATCGTCCCCGGCGTGACGGCCGGCGTGGGGGCGACGGCCTTTGCGGGGATCCCTGTAACCAGCCGGGGCGTCGCCTCAGCCGTGGCCTTCGTGACGGGCCACCAGGCCCCGGACGTGCCGAGGAAGGCCGACTCCCCCTCGCGCCTGGACTGGTCAGCCCTCGCGAAGTTCCCCGGCACGCTCGTCTTCTACATGGGCGTGACCCACCTGCCGACGATCGCCCGCACCCTGATCCAGGAGGGGAAATCGCCCGCCACGCCCGCGGCGGTCGTCGCATCCGGCTCGACCCCCGTGCAGAACGTGGTCGTCGCCGACCTGGCGACGATCGCCGAACGAGTGCAGGCCGCCGGCGTCCGCCCCCCCGCCCTGCTCGTCGTCGGCGAGGTCGTCGCCCAGCGCGAGGCGCTCGCCTGGTTCGAATCCCGCCCGTTGTTCGGGCTCCGGATCGTCGTCACAAGGCCTCGCGAGGAAGCCCTGCGTTCGGCCGCGACCCTGGAAGCGATGGGTGCCGAGGCCCTGATCGCGCCGACGGTGGAGATCCGCGCGATCGAGGATCACGGACCGCTCGACGCCGCCATCGACCGCCTCGACGACTACGACTGGCTGGTCTTCACGTCTTCCAACGGCGTGCGACGGTTCCTCGACCGGCTGCTTGAGTTGGGACGCGACCTGCGGGCCCTGGGACGGCTTCGGCTGGCGGCGATCGGCCCAACCACGGCGCAGGCGCTGGCTGCTTATCATCTCCGCGCCGACCTGATTCCGCCGTCGTTCCGATCGGAGTCGCTGGCGGAAGCCCTGGGGAAAGTCGCAGCCGGTTCGCGGATCCTGCTGGCGAGGGCTGATCGCGGGAGGGCGATCCTCAAGGACGAACTCTCGGCGGTGGCGGAAGTCGACCAGGTGGCCGTCTACCGCAACCTGGATGCGGAGAGCTTCCCTTCGGCCGTTCTGAATCGCATCGAGGCGGGGACGGTTGACTGGATTACCCTGACCAGCCCGGCGATCGCCGCGCGGCTGCACGCGATCGTCTCGCCGGAGGCCCGTCGCCGGATCGGCCGCGAGATCAATCTGGCGACGATCAGCCCGGTCACGTCATCGACCGTCAGGGAACTCGGCTGGAACGTCGCCGTCGAGGCCCCCGTCCACTCCTGGGACGGGCTGATCGAGGCTCTGGCCGCCCACGTCTCGCGGGCCGTTCCTGGAACGTGAAAGCGGCCCGCCCCCCTCTACCTTCCTGCGTCACGCCGTCATCTCAGTTCCAGGATCGTCTCGACCCCCTGCCACAGCAGGAACGCGCCGCCAAGGATGAAAAGGATGTCCATGGCGATATAACGCCCGAAAATCCCGGCCGCCAAATCCAGCGCAAAGATCAGGACGACGATCGCAGCGACTCCGATCGCTGAGTAAGTAATGACCTTCTCGGTCTCCATGACGCGACGCTCCGCTCAGGTGGGTGACGGCCCTCAACGATTACAACTTACCACAATTCCCGCGCGGAGCGAGGGGCCGTGGCCGTTCACCGCGATTCCGCTGAGGATTACGCCGAAAGCCATCCCCAACACTCCCGATTTGCTGCTCAACCTGGGACTTCATCGTCCACAGTTCTTATAGACGACGCGTCACGCGCAAAGCCGAATCGGCGACGATCCGACCGACCGCCTGCGTGTGCATAAAGCGGCCCCGGTCGATCTCACGCCGATCGCCGAGGACGTGGCCTCGACGCGCGAATCCTTGGCAAGACGGCTTCGGAAACGACAGGGAAACCCGTCATGAATCTCGTGAAATTGACCGACCGAACCCAATTCCGCGAGCCGGTTCTCGACGACAAGTCGCTCTCGTTACTCGACTTGAGTCAAATTGGGTTCGGTGATCCAGGCGCAAACGAACCCACCGCGAATCAGTCGGTGCGGATGGGGATCGAGCGGGGCTTCTGGGCGGGGGGACGAGGTAGGCGGATCGTCAGCACGCCGTGGCGTCCATCGGCGCGGGCGGCGTCGAGGTCGACCTCGCGAGTCAGATGGACGTGGCGGAGGAACGGGCCGATTCGGCCCTCGCGAGGTCGGCGCAGGGAGTCGACGGCGGGAGCCTCGTCGAGCCGAGTCCCCTGGATCGTCAGGACGTCGCCGTCGGCGGTCACTTCCACCGTCGCGGGGTCCACCCCCGGCAACTCAACGACCACGATGGTTTCCTCCGGCGTCTCGTAGACGTCAACCGGCGGGGAGTACGGCTCAACGGTCGCCGGCGGTTCGTCGCCGACGGATGGACCGGCCTGAAAGGCGTCCTTCAAGAAACGGAAGAACTCGCGCTCCAGCGTCTGAAATGGCGAAGCGTCTGGGAACAGTCGGCTCATCAAAGTAATCCTCGCGTCCACAGACCGGGGTCAGGACTTGATCTCAATCCGTCGGGCGCGGGCCCGGTCGGCCTTGGGGAGATGGATCGTCAACACGCCGTCCTTCAGCTCGGCCGCGATCCGTTCGCGGTCGACGTCGTCGCTGAGGATGAACGAACGATGGTAGTCCCCCACGGCGTATTCCTGGTGGATCGGTCGAGCCCCCTCAGGAGCCGGGGCGTCGATCCGAGCGTCCAGGCTCAGGACGTTGTGCTCCAACTGAATGATGAGACTCGACTCGGTCGCCCCTGGGAGGTCGGCTTCCAGGGTCAGGCCGTCGGGTCCGTCGTGGATGTCGATCGGCGGGGTGATCGTCGCTCGAGGAACCTGGCCAGCCGGCGGCTGCGCGGGGCGCGACGACGAGGAAGACGTCCCAACCGAGACGCGGATCGGGGTGTGCTCTTGGCTCATGATCGGGGCTCCCGCGGCTCGGCGGCGGTCTGCGACGTGACGGCGATATGTCGAGGTTTGGCCCCCCCAGCGCGGGGAAGATGGACGGTCAGGACGCCGTCGACGAACCGCGCTGAGACCCTGGACTCGTCGACGCGATCCGGCAGCGTGATCGTCCGCGACCACCGCCCCATGAATCGCTCCTGGCGACGGTACGATTCATCCTGAACCCCTTCGGGCCGTTTGCGTTCGCCCCGAAGGGTGACGGTGTCGGACGTCGCCGTGAGTTCAACGTCGCCCGGGTCCATCCCTGGCAACTGCGCTGAGAGGATGAACTCGTCGCCCGTCGAATACAGGTTCACCGGCGGAAACGTCCGGAAATGGCGCAACGAAGGGAATGGATCGAACGACTGAAACAGCCGCCCCATCTCCCGCTGGATTTCGTGGAATGGATCCCATCCCCCCCGCCAATCCGACCCCGCCATGATTCACCCCCAGAGATTCTCGGTTGCCACCTCCCGTCACTAGTGCAGAGCGTGTGCCAAAATGGCCGAAAAAACCGGGGCCTCGCGAAAACACATCCCTAACCTCTGCCCCTGCAGACAATTGCGCCTCTCCGCGAAATGCCTTATCAGCGAGGGTGGCCGCGTGCTGAGGCCGACGCGCCTCGCCATTATGGCAGACGGCACGGGTGCGATAGGTATGCGGGACCGACGCACGCCAAAATGGCAGAACGGTCCTCGATCACCAGGTGATCTGCAGATTCCGGACGGTGGCGGGCTGATCCCCTGGGGAGAAGGTCAGCCAACGGGCGTCGGCGACGGTCTTTGGGTCGGGCTCGAATTCGTCGTCGTCGATTTTGACAGTGAAAACACCGAATTGGCGACGGATTTCGACGTGATGCCAGCGCAAGGGCTCATCGGGAAGGTCTTCGACATTTGGAACGGTGTGCGGAACCAGGGGGCAACCGGCGATCCGGAGCTGCGCCAGGGTTCTTGGGCTGGCCTTGACCTCGACCTTGAGCCGGAAGGCAGGAGGAATGGCCAGTTTCGGAGGGAATACCACGACGGACCGATTGTCCTCCGTGGCGGCGACCTCGAACTCGGAGAGTCCCAGGTCACGGAAGATGGCGTCGCCCGCTTTCGGCGAGGGGACCAGCGCCGAGGGGTCGACGGGCGCCAGGATGCGGGACATGGAAAGAGCCACGGCGAGAAGCATGAACGCAGCCGGCACGCCCACAGAGAACCACCGGGGGGGACGGCCCTCGACGGCGAACGGACAGTAGAGGAGCATCGCCACCCGCTGGAGCAAGGGCGTGTCAAAAGGTCGGCCTCGCCAGAATCGAGGCGACTCGACTTCCCGGCCGTCGGTTTTCACGGCGGCTGGACGACCGCTGGAGAGGCCGACGAGCCATCGGGCGTAGTGGGTGGTCTCTCCCAACGGTCCGGCGGCTCGGCGGTCCGCCAGGAATTCCTGGTCGATCCGAAGCTGGGTCCGCAGCCACCAGAGATGCGGCAGGAAGAACCAAAGGATCTGAGCGAGCGCGGCCAGGGCGTTGAACCAGGCGTCGCCTCGGTCGGCGTGGGCCAGCTCGTGGAGCAGGATCAAGCGAAGCGCATCCGGGTCGGCCTCGTCACGGTCAAGCCGGCCGGGGATGACGATCGTCGGTCTGATCACTCCTCCCAGGACCGGGCTGCGGAGCCAGTCCGACGCCCGGAGCGCAGGATGCGGCGGCGATCGCTCCAGGTCGACGATCAACTCGTCGAAGACGCGTTGTGTCGCAGGACTCACCTCGACGGAACGGTCGAGCAACCTCTGAAAGCCCCACACACCCAGGCCGAACCAGGACAGACCGGCCGCCGCCCCGACGAGGTAGATCAGGGTCGCCACCCGCACCAACCGCTCTCCGGCCGGCCATTCCGCCTGAGAAGAAGAGTCGGATCGACCTCTCGGGGAGGGCTTTCCAGCCAGGTCGACGTCGAGCGGACTCAACTCGGGAGTCAGGGGGGGCGGGACCAGACCAGTCCGCAACATCCAGTCGATGGGGTACGACCGCGGAAGAGCGTCGAACACGACCAGCGGGATCATCAGGAGCGCCGCGTAGACCCCTGTCTGGGCCAGAACGATTCGACGGGCCGGCTGCCGGGTGAAAACCACCAGGACCACGACGACGCTCAGCAGGATCGCGTTGGCGACCGCCGCGTCGATCAACGTGCGGCTGAACTGATCCAGCACAAGCCACATGCGGTCCGAGCGCCTCGGGGGCCGGGGGATGAGGAGGGTGGGGAGACCGTTGCGACGATCCAAAAGGAAGAGGCGACGCGGCGGCGCCCGTCGGCCCTTTTTGCACATGGAAAGAGCCAGGAGGGATCCGCCGGCGACGGGCCCCCTGGCTCTATGATACGGTCCCAACCGATCGACGTCGAACTCCGGCCCGCAGCAACGGGCCGGGCGGGTTCACGCGATCTCTTCGGAGGTCTCCACTGCGGGAGTGGACGTCGCCGCCAGTCGGCTGGCGTCGTCGATCATGACCCGCAGGCGATCCAACTCCTCCGGTGTGGGAGGGTTGGAATCGAACAGGGCGACCATCACCCGGTCGAGCGCGCCGTCGAAAACGCGGTCCACGAACTTGCGGGTCAGTTCGCGGATCGTCCGCTCGGACGACTTCTTCGGGTAGTAGATGAACGTCCGCCCCTCGACGACGTGGCGCACCAGCCCCTTCTTGTCTTCCATGATGTTCAGCAGGGTTTGCACGGTGCTGTACGCAACGGGCCCCGAGTCGCGGTTCAGATCTTCCTGAACGTCGCGAACGCTCGCCTGGCCCCGAGCCCACAGGATCTTCATGATCTCGAGCTCGCGGTCCGTCACCATCTGGGTCTTACGCACGAGATCCTCCCTCAAGATAATTGAGGATAAACGAAAATGATCGTTCTCGCAACGTACCTCGCGATATCGCCCTACGCAAGCTTAAACAAATCGGAATCGACATGCCTGCAAGCAGCCGCCCCAGAATCAAGGAGGTCGAGGGTCCTCATTTTCGCCCCTCCGCTTCAGCGAGTCGAGTCGCCAACATCTCCGGAAATCTGGAATACCATTTCCGGTTCAGAGGCGAGGGATGGGGCAACGGGCGAACGTCGACCGTCTTAAATCGGCCGTCGCCGCAAGGCAAGCGGCAGGGATAGACGGTCTCGAAGCGGGCGTCGGTTGCAGCCGAGCCTGGGAACGCCTCCCCCTCCGCGTAGTAGGGCTCGAACCAGCGAAAAGCCTCCGTGCCAAGGGTCAGCACCTGGGAGCCCTTCCAATGTTCGCCGAGCAACGCAGCCACGAACGGCCGGAACCGCGCCCGGACGGACTCGGCGTATGCCTTGTTCCCGGGGGGCTTGAACGGGACCGTGTTGGTCAGGAGCGCGTACTTGAGGGCCTCCTCGTTCTTGCCTCCGCCGTGGGCCGCGACGATCCCCGCGCGGACCAACTTCCCCCCCGCTCCGATCAGCGGCTGGCCAGCCGCGACTTCGTCCTTCCCCAGGTCGCGAGCCAGCACCGCCACGGGGGCGTCGAGCGAGCCGGCGAAGAGGATCGGCCGCAGCGGGTCGCGCTCCGCCTTCTCGTAGACCGGCAGGTCGACGGGGAAAGGTTCGCGGCGAGCCTCGGCCTCGGCATCGTCAATCAGTCGCTCGATCGTCCTGGCGTGCGTCACGGTCGGGTCCCTGAGCCGGTCGGCTCAGGTCCCGAACAGGAGGCTGAGCATCATCACCACGGCGAACGCCTCGGCGAAGTCGATCACGCGGACCGGCCAGATCGTCGCGACCAAACGCCCCCAGAACCTCTGAAGGAACGCCGCGGTGATCAGAAGTACCACGAGCACCCGCGCCATGTCGATCAGGGAGGTCAAAACGAGTCCAGCCCACGGCGTCCTCGCCGCCAGCGAGGAGGCGCTTACAAACCGCAAGAAACCCAGCAGGCTGACGAAGGCGAACAGCGCGAGGTTGAAGCCGAGCCCGATCCGAACCGGCGGCCGAGCGGGTTCCTTCACGTCCACGACGAAGTCGGGATCGACGGCGTAAGACATGACGGCGGACCTCCAGGACGTCCCGGGATGAGGGCCGGCGACGGTTCGGCCCTGGCGGTGCTTCGCCGCCAGCCCGCGATTATTGAGGCCGTCGAATCAGACCCCCAGCCCGGCCCTGGCCACGGCGACGATCTCCTCGGGGCTTCCGGAGACGTCCACCCGAACGGCGTCGTCGGGCGGCTCGAGAGCGGCGAATTGACTGTCCAGGAGCGTCGGGCTCATGAAGTGGCCGGTTCGCGCTTCCAGCCGACTCCGGATCAACATCCTCGACCCTTCCAGGAAGACACAGCGGACATCCCCCGGGTCGGCTTCCTCCAGGAAACGCTGATAGCTGTGCTTCAGGGCCGAGCAGGCCAGGACGACGTCTTCCCCTCGATCGTGGGCCTCGGCCATTCTCGCTCGGAGAGCCTCCAGCCAGGGGCGGCGGTCCTCGTCCGTGAGCGGGATCCCGGCGTGCATCTTGGCGACGTTGGCCGCCGGGTGGAAGTCGTCGGCGTCGAGAAACGTCCAGCCGAGGTCCCTCGCCAGCAGGCGGCCGATCGTCGTCTTGCCCGATCCGGACACTCCCATGACCAGCACGATCATTCCGACAAACCCCCGTCAGAGCCGCACCGGAGTCGGCAGGAGCCGGCCGGCGAAGTGGGCCTCCAGATTGCGGACGACCAGATCGCCCATCGCTGCGCGAGTCTCGAAGGTCGCGCTCCCCTGGTGGGGCTGAAAAACGGCGTTCGGGAGCGACCTCAGCGCCTCCGGCACCCGAGGCTCGTCCACGAAGACGTCGAGGCCCGCAGCGCCCAGCCGACCGTCGCGGAGGGCGTCGGTCAGAGCGTCCTGATCGACGACCGAGCCGCGGGCGACGTTCACCAGGATGCCGTCCGGCCCCAGAGCCTCGATCACCTCGCGACTCACCAATCCTCGGCTGGCGTCGCCGCCGGCGGCCGTGACGATCAGGCAGTCGACGTCCTTCGCCAGAGCGATGGGGTCGGAATAGTAGACGTAGGGGGACTCGATCGGCCGTCGGTTGTGGTAGGCGATCGGCATGTTCATCGCCTCCAACCGACGGGCGACCGCGCGGCCGATCCGGCCCAGGCCGATGATCCCCGCCCGCTTGCCGTTGACCCGCCTCGCCAACGGCCGATTCCCTTCGCGTTCCCACGCGCCCGTGCGGACGTGGGCGTCGCCGGCGACGATTTCGCGGCCCGCGGCCAGCAACAGGACGAGCGCCAGGTCGGCCACGTCCTCGGTCAGCACGTCGGGCGTGTTGGCGACGACGATCCCTCGCTCCCTGGCGTAGGCGAGATCGACGGCGTCGACGCCGACCCCGTTCACCGCCACGATCTCCAGCTTTGGGAGAGCCCGCATCAACTCGGCCGAAGCTCCGGCTCCGCCGTCCGTCGCGATGCCGCGAATCGCCGGGCCGACCTCCTTCAGGAAGGCGTCGCGGTCCTTTGCTTCCCAGAGCTTGTGGACGGCGAACCGCCTTTCGAGAGCCTCGGTCACGGCGGGGGTCGAGGCTCGGATCATCAGCACGTCGGGCTTCATCCTGCTCCTCCTGGGGGTTGGCCCGGGTCGTCCCGGCCTGGCCAGGGTTATCATAGAGGACGAGGCGAGAGCTTGCAGTCGCCGAGTGCCCAGGGGAAGGTTCGATGATGAGCGATCGACTGTTCAACCTGACCGGAAAACGCATCCTGATCACCGGGTCTAACGGGGGACTCGGCCTGGCGATCGCCGGCGGTCTGGGACGGCTGGGGGCGTCGGTCATTCTCAACGGCCGCGACGAGGCCAAGCTGAACGCGGCGGTCGACGGCCTCCGCTCCACCGGCCTGGACGTCGCCGCAGCCCGATTCGACGTGACCTCCGAGGCCGAAGTCGCCTCTGCGATCGACGGCCTGGAAGCCGAGGCCCCGATCGACGTCCTGATCAACAACGCCGGCATCCAGCGCCGGGTACGGCTGGACGAGATCACCCTGGAGGTCTGGGAGGAAGTCCTGCGGACGAACCTGACCAGCGCGATGCTGATGGGGCGGCAGGTCGCGCGGGGGATGATCACCCGGCAGCGGGGGAAGATCGTCAACATCTGCTCGGTGATGAGCGATCTCGGCCGGACGACCACCGGAGCGTACACGGCCGCGAAGGGAGGCCTCAAGATGCTGACCCGCGCCATGTGCGCCGATTGGGGGCCGCTCGGCCTCCAGATCAACGCGATCGGACCGGGTTACTTCGCCACCGAGATGACCCAACCGCTGATCGAGAACCCCGAGTTCAACGCCTGGGTCGTCAACCGCACCCCCGCCCGACGCTGGGGGGAACCGAGCGACCTCGTCGGCGCCTCCGCCTTCTTCAGTTCGGCGGCCTCCGACTTCGTAAACGGCCAGATCCTCTACGTGGACGGCGGCATGACCACGGTGCTCTGATGCTGGAACGGCCCGAACCCGAGCTCCACGAGCGCCGTCCGATATGTCCAGAAGGCCCGAAGGCGTGTTAAGATGCCATGCTTGGGTTCTGGATTTTCCGAAGGCGGCGTCCACTCCCCGCCATACCTTGGGAACGAACGAGCGGCCGGCGATGACGCGAATTGCGATCTACGACACCACCTTGCGCGACGGCAGTCAGGGCGAGGGGGTCAACTTCTCGCTCCAGGACAAGCTCCTGATCACGGCGAAGCTCGACGAGTTGGGCGTCGATTACGTCGAGGGGGGCTATCCTCTCTCCAACCCCAAGGACGCCGCCTACTTCCGTGCGGTCCGGGACCTGGACCTGGAGCATGCGAAGGTCGCCGCGTTCGGCATGACCCGCCGCCGCGACATCGCCGCCGAGGACGACACGGGGATGAAGGCCCTGGTCGCGGCCGGGACGTCCGTCGTAACGGTCGTCGGCAAGACGTGGGATCTGCACGCCCGTGAAGTGCTGGGGGTCTCCCTGGAGGAGAACCTCCGGATGATCGGCGACTCGGTGGCCTTCCTCGCCGCCAACGTGGCCGAGGTCGTCTACGACGCCGAGCACTTCTTCGACGGCTTCCGCCGCAACCCCGAATACGCCCTGGAAACGATCCGCAAGGCCGCCGAATCGGGCGCGTCGTGGATCGTCCTTTGCGATACCAATGGCGGGACACTGCCGGAGCAGGTCGCCGAGGCCGTCGAAGCGGTCGGTCGCGCGGTGTCCGTCTCTTTGGGGATTCACACCCACAACGACGGCGAGTTGGCCGTGGCCAACTCGCTGGCCGCTGTCCGACAGGGTGCGCGGCAGGTCCAGGGGACGATCAACGGCCTGGGCGAGCGATGCGGCAACGCCGACCTTTGCAGCGTGATCGGCAACCTGTCGCTGAAGTATCCCGGGATGGAAGTCCTGGCGCCCGGCAAGCTGGCGAGACTGACCGAAGCCTCGCGGTACGTCTACGAGACGGCCAACATGAACTTCCGCCCCGGCCAGGCGTTCGTGGGGTCGAGCGCCTTCGCCCACAAGGGGGGAATGCACGTCCACGGCGTTCGAAAGATCGCCTCCAGCTACGAGCACATCGACCCGACGACCGTCGGCAACGAACGCCGGATTCTCGTCAGCGAGCTATCCGGCAAGTCGAACATCGCCGAGAAGCTCGCCGAGCACGACCTGGACCAGGATCAGGCGCTGCTGACGAAAGTCCTCGACCGCGTGCAGGATCTTGAGAACGAGGGGTATCAGTTCGAGGCGGCCGAGGCGTCGTTCGTACTGCTGGTGGAGAAGCTCGCCGGCCGGCACCACGAGGCGTTCGAGAGCCGCGGTTTCCGCGTCAGCGTGGCCGGCGACGGCGAGAGCGACGCCCTCACCGAGGCGACGGTGAAGCTCCGCGTCGGCGAGACCGTCGAGCACACCGTCGGCGAGGGAGACGGCCCGGTCGACGCTCTGGACAACGCCCTCCGCAAGGCGCTGGAGCACCATTTCCCCGGCCTGCGGACGATGCACCTGGTCGATTACAAGGTCCGCGTCATTAACGCCCGGGCCGGCACCGCGGCCAAGGTCCGCGTCGTGATCGAAAGCTCCGACCAGGACGCCGTCTGGGGAACTATCGGCGTCTCCGAGAACGTCATCGAGGCCAGTTGGCTAGCCCTGCTGGACGCTTTTGAATACAAGCTATCCAAGGACGCCCGCAAACCCCGCCCCGCCCGCGTCGAGGCCGCCGCCGCCCCCTAAATGAGAGGTGTTGGCGTGATCGACGGCTGTGATGCGAGGCAGATCGACGCCAAGGACCTATCTCACCCAATCGAAGAACCCTCGAAACCCCAAAATCCGCCGGCATGAACATCAACGAAATCCCCAAGCAGTACGACCCGAAAGACGCTCAGGACCGCTGGTATCCGGTCTGGATGGAGCGAGGGTACTTCCACGCCGATCCGTCCTGCGACAAGCCGCCTTACTGCATCGTCATCCCGCCGCCGAACGTCACGGGGGCCCTGCACCTGGGCCACGCGCTGAACAACACGCTCCAGGACGTGCTCATCCGTTGGCGTCGGATGCAGGGCTGGGACTGCCTCTGGATGCCCGGAACCGACCACGCCGGCATCGCCACCCAGGCCGTCGTCGAACGCCGGCTGTTGGAGGAGCAGAAGCTCACCCGCCACGACGTCGGCCGCGAGGCGCTCGTCGAGAAGATCTGGGCCTGGAAGGACGAGTACGAGAAGCGGATCCTCGGCCAGCTTCGGCTGATGGGCTGCTCGTGCGACTGGGAACGCACCCGGTTCACGCTTGACGAGGTCTGCTCTCAGGCCGTCCGGCGGACGTTCTTCAACCTGTTCAAGGCCGGCAAGATCTTCCGCGGCAAGCGGCTGGTGAACTGGGACGTCCAGCTCCGCACGGCCGTCGCCGACGACGAGATCTACTACGAGGACAAGCCGGGCAAGCTCTGGACGATCAAGTATCCGGTCTCCGGCTCCGAGGAGTCCCTGCACGTCGCCACCACGCGTCCCGAGACGATGCTCGGCGACACCGCCGTGGCCGTCCACCCGGATGACCCTCGCTACAAGCACCTGATCGGCAAGACCCTCGACCTGCCGCTGACCGACCGCAAGATCCCCGTGATCGGCGATGCCATCCTTGTGGATCCGAAGTTCGGCACCGGCTGCGTGAAAGTCACCCCTGCGCATGACCCGAACGACTACCAGACGGGCCAGCGGCACGGGCTGGAGATGATCAACCTGCTCAACCCCGACGGTACGTTCAACGCGAACGCCGGCCCGAAGTACGCCGGACTCGACCGCGTGGTCGTGCGCAAGCGGGTGCTCGCCGACCTGGAAGCCACCGGCCTCCTCGAGAAGGAAGAGCCGTACAACGTGCGGCTCAACTACTCCGACCGCAGCAAGACCCCGATCGAGCCCTATCTGTCCGACCAGTGGTTCGTTCGGATGGCCGACGACGCCGATGGCTCCCCCGGCTTCGCCCAGCAGGCCATCGACGCCGTGTCTTCCGGCAAGGTGAGGATCACCCCCGAGCGCTACGCCAAGAGCTACGCCGACTGGCTCGGCGAGAAGCGCGACTGGTGCATCAGTCGACAGCTCTGGTGGGGACATCGCATCCCCATCTGGTACTGCTCGACCTGTTCGGCCGACGACCTCGAGTTGGCCTTTGGCGGCCGGTCCGACGTCTTCTGGACCGAGGCCGAAGCCGGCGGCTGGCTCATCTGCGCCGAGCATGACCTGAAGGCCGACGCCGTCCCCGGCCACACCCTGACGCAGGATCCCGACGTCCTGGATACCTGGTTCAGCTCGGCCCTCTGGCCGCACTCGACGTTGGGCTGGCCCGACGACACGCCCGAGTTGCGCAAGTATTACCCGACGAGCGTCCTCTCGACGGCTCGCGACATTATCACCCTGTGGGTCGCCCGCATGGTGATCTTCGGCCAGTTCAACGTCCACGAGGTCCCGTTCCGCGACGTCTACATCCACCCCGTGATCCAGGACGGCAACGGCAAGCGGATGTCGAAGTCGGCCGGCAACGGCGTGGACCCCGTCGACATCATCGAGGCCTACGGGGCCGACGCTCTGCGCTACACCCTGGCCGCCGGCGCAACCGAAACCCAGGATCTCCGCATGCCCGTCGAGAAGCTCAAGCTCCCCGACGGCCGCGAGATCAACACCTCGGACCGCTTCGAGCAGGGCCGCAACTTCGGCAACAAGGTCTGGAACGTCGCCCGCCTGGTGATGATGAACCTGGAAGGCTATCAGCCTGCCCCGGTGGACGTGGCGAGCCTCCCCGTCGAGGATCGCTGGATCCTCGCCGAGCTGGACGCGACCGTCGCCGCGACGACCGAGCACCTCGACGCCTTCCGGTTCGCCGAGGCCGCCAAGGGTCTGCGCGACTTCTGCTGGGGCGAGTTCTGCGACTGGTACGTCGAGTTCGTCAAGAACCGTCTGCGCGATCCCGAATCCCGCCCGGTCGCCCAGCGCGTGGCGGCGGCGGTGCTCGACTCGCTTTGCCGGCTCTTGCACCCGATCATGCCGTTCCTCACCGAGCAGATCTGGGCCCCGCTCGGCGAACTGGCTCCGATCCGAGGCGTCCCCACGCCAGCGCCCGCCGATACGCACGTCTGCGTGGCCGCCTGGCCAGTTGTCAAAGGATTGCAAGACAGCGAGGCTCTCGAGACAGTGCAGCAGTGGAGAGAAAAAATCCAAGTCATTCGCAACTTAAGAGCTGAGCGCAACGTCCCTAAGGATGCAAAAATTTCTCCGCAGATCATCGCCGAAAATGCAGTTGCTGCACGGCTTCGCCAAGGCGAAGAGATCATCAAATCGCTAACGGGTTCAGTCGCGCTAGTTATCCAGGGCATCGCCGCGTCCCCTCTTCCAACCGATCCTCCGACTCATGATGAGGAGAGGAAGGGTGGCTCCGATCTCGCGCTTGGAAACATCAGTTTATCCGCCACTGGCACGTACAATCCTCCTCAGAGCGACTCTGCTGTGACGGTCCTTACTGATGCCAAGGTCGTCCTGCCGTTGGAGGGGCTGATCGACAAGGAGGCCGAGCGGGCCAAGTTGAAGAAGTCGCTGGCGGATCTCGACAAGCAGATCGCCCCGCTGAAGGGGAAGCTCTCCAACGAAGGCTTCGTCTCGCGGGCTCCGGCCGACGTCGTGACCGCATCGCGGGCGAAGTTGGCCGAACTGGAGGCCCAGCGGGCCTCGGTCGCCGGCCTGCTGGAATCCGCTTGAAAACGCCGACCCGCCGCAAGTTGACGGCTTGCGGCGGGCCCGATACGATCAGAGCAGCCCGCCGCGGAGGCGTCGCATCCGGCGGCGGGGCCGAGACGAGACGTCGCGTCCGGCGGGGCGAGAAGAAGGGGTGGGTGCCGTGCCGGTCCAGATGGATCTAATCCGGATCATCATCAATGAGAACAGCGATCAGCATATCATCTTCCTTAAGGAAGTCGACGGCGACCGCATGTTCCCGATTGTGATCGGCATCTTCGAGGCCACCAGCATCGACCGCCGAGTCAAGAACCAGACGAGCGTTCGCCCGTTGACCCACGACCTCCTGGCCAGCACCATCGAAGCGCTGGGCGGCGAACTCCAGGACATCTACATCAACGAGCTGCGCGACCATACGTACTTCGCCAAGCTCCGGATCCGCCACGACGGAGACCTGATCGAAGTGGACTCCCGCCCCAGCGACGCGATAGCGCTGGCCGTGGCCGTGGACGTCCCCATTTACGTCGCCGAGGACATCATCGACGAGGCCAGCCAGTAAGCGAACCGAACGACTCCCGGAGGGGTGCCAGAGTGGTCGATTGGGGCGGTCTTGAAAACCGCTGACGCCTTAAAACGTCCGTGGGTTCGAATCCCACCCCCTCCGCTTCCGATTCCGTACAACGTCCAGTCTCATCCCGCCTCGATGCAGCCGGCGTGGCGAAACGGCAGACGCAGTGGACTTAAAATCCTCGGGGCGGCAACGCCCGTGTGGGTTCGACTCCCACCGCCGGCATTTCACTTGCATCGACACACGGCGGACCTACCGCGAGCGCGTGACACTTCTCAAGGCCCGGCGTTCGTCAGGGGATCCGTCGTTGCGGATCCTGCGAGGGCATCGAAGACCGGCGTCCAGTCCTACCAACCTCGCCTTCCCCAATGTTGCGGCAGGCGAGAAGTGGGACGACACGTCGTCGGGCGTAAACGTTGAAAACGGCGAACTCGCCGCCCCACTCGTCCTGGTCGGCGACGGCGTCGAAACCGACTCTCTCGAGTCTGTCGAGGACCCGCCTGAGTCGGCCATCGATATCGTGAACTTCCAGGACCACCTGCCGAACTCGAGCCCAATCTGCGTCTTCCAGGCCCGCCAGAACTTCCCACTCGCTGTTCTCTACGTCGATCTTGAGCAGGTCGATCGACTCGACGACGTGGGTGGAGATGATCTCGGAGAGCGTCTTCAGCGGACACTGAATCGTCTGCTCGCCGGAGAAGAAGTAGAAGTCAAGCGCCCGGGCGAGCACTCTCCTGGGTTGCTCAAGTACTCGACCCAGGAAGTTCGACGAGCGTCCTCGCACACCCCTCGCGATGAACTCGTTGCGCGCGGCCCGAAGCTGCGGGATATGGCTCGGCGAGCAGGTGGCCAGCGCGGACGCTCGTGGGAACCGGGTGAAGGTCGCCGTGCCGGAATGATCGGAGAGGCCCATGTTGAAAACCTTGACCTTGTCGGCCAGGGGCTCAGCGTTCCGTCGCAAGAGTTCGAAGGTCTCGGGTATGGGCTCGAACGCGTAAAGTTCGAAGTCTCGCAGAGAGCGAGAGACGAACAGGGCGAACATCCCGATATTCGCCCCCACGTCGAAAACCCGGGCTCCCTCAAGCAACTCAATTCCGTGCTTGAGGTAGCACTCCTGGACGAAAATCTCGTGGTAGATGAACCTAGCGTCAATCCGATTCGCCGCGTGGATCGTCAGGCCGTTGGGCAGTCGAACTTTCATGCGGATGCGATCCTCCTCAAGCGCCCGTCCGCCGAATGGGTTGGTCCATCGACGCTTACTCATGCCGCAGAGCGTCGATGGGATTAAGCAGAGCCGCCTTAACGGCGGGCAGCAGGCCGAAGACAGTCCCCGTACCGGCGGAGATCCCAAAGCCGAGAGCCACCGCCCACCACGGCACGACGACGTCCACCATCTTGGGATGCTGACTCGCCAGCGCGCAGAGGCCGTAGCCAAGGGCGACTCCAATCCCTCCTCCCAGAATGCTCAAGGTCACGGCCTCAGCGAGGAACTGGGCCAGGATGTCCCGCCGCCCCGCGCCGATGGCCTTACGCAGACCGATCTCGCGAGTGCGCTCGGTCACGCTGACGAGCATCATGTTCATGATCCCGATGCCGCTGACCAGCAGCGAGATGCCGACGATGCCGGCCAGCATCGCGGTAGCGGCCAGGCTGATGGCGTTGAACGCATCGAGAATCTCGTCCTGGGTTCGGATGCTGAAGTCGTTGGGCTGATGCGCCTCAAGCCCATGCCTGCGCCTCAGGAGATTGGTAATCTGCGCGCGAGCCTCAGGCACCTGCTCCTCGGAGGTCGCCATCGCCACGAAAGCGAGCTTCCTCCGCTGGGACGGATACATCTTCATGGCCATCGTGTAGGGGACCAGGACCACATCGTCCTGGCTGACGCCGATGAGCGACCCCTTCTCCTTGAGAATGCCGACGACCTCGAAGCGACGGCCATCAAGCAGGAGCGACTGGCCGACGAGTTCCTCATCGACGGCCAGCTTGCGGAGGGTTTCACGACCGACGAGGCAAACCTGATGTGCGTGCTCGATGTCCGCCACGGCGAGCGGGCGGCCGACGTCGACCTCGAACTTCCGGATCGCGTGGTATTCGACCGAGATCCCCTCCAGCGGAACCTCCACCTCATCGCGGCCGTAACGAACGGAAATCGCCGCCTGTCGCGGGTCCGGAGAAACCAGCCGGAGGGCCTCGCACTCCTCCATGACGCTCTCCAGGTCGCGGACGTCGATTTCCGCCCGGCCGAGCGTGCGTCCGGCGTCGCCGGCGGGACGCTCGGGAGCGACCCAGATCGCGTTCGTACCCCACCCTTTCAGATATTCGGACACGTAGCGTGAGAAGCCGACGACGACGCTCACCACGGTGATCGTGGACGCGACGGCGATGATCATCCCCACCATCGTCAGCAGCGACCGGGACCGGCTGGCCCGGAGTTGTTCCATCGCGATGGGGAAATTACTCGCGATCGACATGGTGCTCGGCCTCGAGTTCTAGATAGGGGCGTGGAGAGCCGCAGCCCGGCGACGATCGGGGGGTGTGACGGAGTTGGTCGTGTCCGACTCGACCCGACCGTCGCGGACGCGGACGACCCGCCGGCAGCGCTCGGCGACCTCGGGCTCGTGGGTCACGATGATGATCGTCTGGCCCTGGTCGTGCAGCGAGGCGAACAGGCGGAGAATCTCGTCGCCCGTCTGAGTGTCGAGGTTCCCGGTCGGCTCGTCGGCGAGCAGGATCGAGGGACGGTGAACGAGCGCCCGAGCGATCGCCACCCGCTGTCGCTGTCCGCCGGAGAGTTGAGAAGGGCGGTGCTCCATCCGCTCGCTGAGCCCCACGCGCGTCAACGCCTCGGCGGCCCTCGCGCGACGGTCCCGCGCGCCGGAGTAAACCAGCGGCAGTTCGACGTTCCGAAGGGCCGTCTGCCGGGGGAGCAGTTCGAAGGTCTGGAACACGAAGCCGATCCGCTCGCCCCGTACACGTGAGAGTTGCGACTGAGTCAGGCCGGCGACGTCCCGCCCCTCGAGCCAGTAGCGACCGGAACTCGGCGCATCCAGGCAACCCAGGATGTTCATCAGGGTCGACTTGCCCGAGCCCGAAGGGCCCATGATCGCGAGCAGCTCGTTTTGCTCGATGCGCAGGTCGAGTCCTCGGAGGGCGCGGACGGTCTCTTCGCCCACCCGATACTCCTTGGTGATCCCCTCCAAGCGGATGACCGGCTCGGCGGTTCTCGTCATGGCGACTCCCTGCTGTCGTCGACGACCCGGACTTCCTGGCCGTCCATGAGCATATCCAGGGCTCGGAAGGGGGAGACGACGACCCGTTCGTCGGCCGACACGCCGGAGAGGATCTCAACGCGATGCTCGTCGGTCAGGCCCAGATCGACCGGCCGGACGCGAGCGATTCCTCCCTCCACCACGAAGGCCACCTTGACGTATCGCGATTCCGAATCCCTCGGCCGGTCCCCGAGCGAACGGGCGTTGCGCTCGGCCCACGCGCGGATGGCCGGAGTATTCGGAAGGTCTTTCCGACGGCGATGCACCACCGCATGAGATGGGACGCCCAGTGCGTCGGCGGCCTTGCCCACCTCGATCTCGACCGTGGCCGACATGCCGGCCAGGAGTGAAGGAGGTGGGTTGTCGACCCGAATCCGGGTCTCGAAGCCGATCGATTCCCCGGATTTCTTCCCCTTCGCCGTGATCTTCTCGACGACTCCCTCGATTGCCGTGCGCGCGTCCGACTGCAGATAGACGTGCGCGACCTGACCCGCCCGCACCTGGGGGACGTCGGATTCCTCGACGTCCGCATCGACGCGCATGCGAGTCGGGTCGGTGATCGACATCAGCACGGTCCCAGGGAGGTTGACGGTTCCCGCGATGACCACCTCGCCGACACGAACTGACAACCCGGTCACGGCCCCGCCGATCGGGGCCCGGATCTCGGTGCGCTTTAATTCTTCCAGGCTGATCCTTCGGAGGGCGTCGCTCTCCAGCAACTCGCGCCGACACATCTGCAGCGCGGCTTCGCATTTGTGAACGAGCGTCCGCGCGTCGGCCAGCTCGGTGGGTGTGGAATATCCCCGGCCGGCGAGTCGATCGTGCTGGGCCTCGTCTCTCGTGGCCTTCGCCAGATCGTCCTCGGCCTGCGTGATCGAGGCCCGGATCCGGTCCGTGCGGGCCTGCGCGGAGATCAGCCGGGAATTGGCGTCGGTGTCGTCGAGCTTCACAAGAAGGTCGTCCGCCTTCACAACGTCCCCCTCCTTGACCTCAACGGCGACGACTCTGCCGAGGATCTGCGAGCCGATATTCACCTCGTCCACCGGCTCCACGACGCCCGGGGCGGTCACCTTGCGCACGATCCGCCCACGGCTGGGCTTCTCAACGCCGACCTCCATCGGCGGTTCCTTGACGACCTGCCAGTCGACCATGATCGAACCGGGACTTCGTTGAATGTTGGCGACGGTCACGGCGGCGGCGAGCGAACCGGCCAGGCTAAGCCACGCGATGAATCGAAGCATACCCTCCCCCCGAGCGTCGGATCGCTCTGTTAACGACCGGCTGTCAGCACCAGACGCATCGCCCCTCCCAGGAGCAGAGCCGTCCCGAAACGAACGGACGTCTCGACCGCCGCGAGCGAGCCGCAGGCCAAGGCCGACGTCGCCAGATTCGCCTGGCCGCGTCGCCATCCGCCGAGGGCCATGGCTAACCACCCAAGGACCGCGAACACCTCGACCTGGCGGAGCGCGAGCCAGGTCGTCGCCCGATACGTGCCCGGCGGCAGGAAAAGCGCGGCCGAGACGTCGACTTCCGGCGTCCGCAGCGCGAACACCAGCGCCGCCTGCACCGACAGGCCGATCACCCAAAAGACCTGGGCGGCAGCGCAGTCGTCCAGGGCCGCCGCAAAGCCGATCGGCCGTCCGGTCAACGCGGCGATCGCGCTGAGGAGAACGGCCGCGAGCACGGCTCGGATCGCCGGCGCTGCGGGCTCGATCACGAAGTCGTCGATGACCGCCAGGGTTTTCCAGAAACTCAATGTCGAACGCTGGTCGCGAATCGCCTTCTGAATTTGGCTGTCGGCCGTCTCACCCACGTTGCGAGACTCCGCACGGGCCGCCCCCTGCTCCACCGCCTGCCACAGTCCCAGCGATTTCACCCCAGAGAGCCAGAGCACCGCCTGCAAATCCAGGATGAGAACAGCCCAGATCAGCAGCAGCGGTGCAGCCCTCTTGCCGGGGCGGCGACGGCGGACAGGCTTGCCGCCTCCTTCAACCTGACGATCCCTCCCCGGACCTGGGAAATCCCAGGCGTCGGTCTCGCTGGTCCCTCTGGAGGGCTCAGCCGGGGAGACGTCCGGAACGACGTGAGCAGTTCCCTCGCTCCGAGCCGGCGTCGTCGACGCCGCCGAGAGTTCGGGGACGACCAGCCGAGGGCGATCTCGTCCCGGCGCATCGGCCGCCGAGGTCGGGTGTGGGTCCCCCCCGACTGAGCGCTCGACCACGGCCTTGCGTCGATCTCCAGTCGATGCCACGGCTTGATCTCCGATGTTCGGCGAGTTGTCACGAGCCGACCCGACTCGGCCCGCGCCCTCTCGGGCGCGGGCCGTAGAGATTACCGTCCCCGTGCAGACGCAGCACGTCCCCGACTCTTGCCTTCATCACTCGTCAAGACCTCGGCTGGGAGGACGCCCGAGACAACCAGGTCGACCCTCCGCACAAGCCTCGACAGCAAGACGTCCAGGGGAGAGGCCGGGGGCGTCGAGGGGGTTTTCGCTCGGAGTTGGGCCAGTTGCTCCTGGATCTCCAGCAGCCTGGCCTTCGCCGCAGCCGCATCCTTGGCGACCGCCGCGCTTCGCCCCTGCTCCAGGATCCCAGGAAGAGGCGCCGTCTCCTTGGAATGGGCCCAGTCATCGGCGACGAAGTCCAGCAGTTCCTTTCGGACGGACTCGAACGATGCGGGAGGGCCGAGATCCGGGATCATCTTGATATTGGAGGGGGGAGAGAGCTTCCCCTTCCGGTTCTTGGCCCGCACATAGTAGGCGTAAGTCCCCTTCGGCTTTATATTGCGGTCCTTGAAGCTCGGCGTCGTGGTGGTCCCGATCTCGACGAAGCCGCCGGGAACCGCGAAGACGCCGGGTTTCTCCCCCGGACGCATCGGATCCTCGTCGCCTTCCTGGACGGGTCCAAGACCCAGCAAGAAGCCAAGGTCGGTCTTGCGATAGGTCGACCGATACACGTGATACTCGGCCGCATCCTCCTGGGGAGCCCAGGAAACGAAGACATCGCCGCCGTGGCTCTCAGCCTCGACGTTCGCGGGGAGTGGCGGGGGCGAGGACGCGTCCTCAGCGTCCTCCTCGGGTTGGGCGTCCGCGGGAGGGGAATTCGATCCCACGCCGGCAGGCGTCGTCGAGACGTCGCCGGCCGGCGGTTTCAGCCCGCCGCCCGACCGCGCCGTCGGCGAGGCCGCCAACGCGATCCCCGACGTACTCGCGGTCTGTCCTGCCGTTCCGGCCAACCAGATTTCCGTCCCCTGAGAGTAATTCACCGTCCCGGCGAAGAGTCCTACCGGCGTCGACTCGAAAGTTCGAAGGCCGAAGTTGTACAGGTTGCCGAATCCGTTCCGGGTCAGCGGCGAGAAGGCGACGCCGTCTCGGCTCGTGAAGATGTCGAAGCCGAACTCGGGACGGAAGAACGCCGCGAGGGGCGTCGTCCTCAGCGACCAACTGTCGTCGTTGGTCCCCGCGTAGAGCATCCCTTCGTGCTCTTCCATGCGCCAGATGTGGGCGTTGAAGGGATTGCCGAAGCCGTCCGTCAGCCCGCTCAGCGGGAAGAGAAGCCGAGTGCCCGCCAACCGAGGGTTGCCGGCGATCAGTTCCCACGAGTCGTTGGGGTTGATTCGAATCAGTTCCGACGAAGGAAGCAGCGTCGAATACCACCCTGCACTTCCCACATACAGCCGCCCCTGGTAGGGACACATGCTGACGACCGACGTCATGACCGGACCTCGCCCGGCCCCTCCCGTCACCACGGGCGTTAAGGTATACGGGAGGTCCCCGCTCGCGTTCGTTTTGACGACCAGATAGCCCGTCGACTGATCGCCGGCCCCCAGGTAGAGGTAGTCGTTGAAGACCGACATCTCATAGACCTGAAGCGCGGGCGGAGTGATCTGGCGGAAGCTAGTGTATCCCGCACGCGGGTTTGCTGACTCCAGCACGAAACCATTGCCGGTCAGTCCCGTACTGGCCGTCACGTAGAATTTGTTCTTGTAGACTGCGGTCGCGCGGAAAGTGACGGCGTTCAGATCCCCCATCGGGATCGGCTCGATGACCTCGGAAGGCTGGCCCGACATCGGATCGTTCTGGACCGTGATGCGGAGGATCCGCGGCGGCGGGGTCCCAGGGTTGAATTCCCTCGCGGTGCAGCCGACGGCGTACAGAGCCTCCGTGCCGTCGGGCTCCGTGAACACGGCCATGTCGCGATAGCCGATGTCGTGGGCGAGCGTCGTCCCGGGGATGTAGTCCGACTGATAGATCATCGTCCACTGGCCGTTGGACGGCGAGTACCGCCAGATTTGCGCCCGCAGGTCCAGATCCGCGGGATTCAGCGGACACGGAACGTCTGGTTGGGCGAAGATGGCCTGGAGCGGAATCACGATGGGATAATAGAAGGCGATCGTCGCGTTCTCGACGCACTGGAAGTCACGATTGGTGCCGACGTACAGATTCCCTTTGAACCACCTCATGGACCAGGGATAGCTGTTGTGTCGGTCGCCGAATCCAGGCTGGCTGATCCGCGTGAAACCGGCCTGCGTGAGTTGGGCGGGACTCGCGCGAGTCACCGTGAGAAACGCAAGGGCGGCGAGACACCAGACGAGACGGCTTGGGAATGATCGTCGTACGAGGGCGGGACTTGCTGCGAATGGCATTGCGACCTCCTCGAGCCGCCTGGGAAGGGCCGCCTCCTGCGGTTGGGTCGCTCGGCTCGATCGACCAACGAATGGCTCGCGCTCCAACGTGGAGCTCGATTCACGGGCCGGGACCTCCATCGCCCCGACGGGTTCTACAGGGCCCACCGGCCTAGGCTGGTGGATCCCGGGGGAACAGATCAACCGTCGTCGACGTCGACGACTTCCAGCCGGCCATCCCCAGGCCGGCAAGTCTCCAAGTATGGAATCGCCGCTTGTTGCGAGGCTGTTCGACTGCGTGGATTCTGCTGCGTGGCGTCGCATCGTTCGACTCCCTCCCGCGGTCAGGCCATGGCGACTGGTCTTCAGGTCAGACCGTCATGGAATCCTCGGGTTTGGCATTCGCGCGGGACTGTCGACCCGATGAATCGTCCTGACGCCATCGGCGGGCGTAGAGCAGGGAGATCGGGGAACGCCGGTCCTCGTTCGTGCGGTCGATGGCGACGTCGTACCCTCGCTCCTCGAGCCACTCGGAGATCCCGTCCGCCCCGTCCTCCACGTCGTGAACCTCCACGACGAGCTGCTGAATCTTCGGCCAGTCCGCTTCGTCGACTCCTCGCAGCACGTCCCACTCGGCTCCTTCGACGTCGATCTTGAGGAGGTCGACTCGGTCGATCTTCTCGTCCGCGAGGATCCGAGAGACTCGCATCAGCCGACAGAGGCGTTCCTTCTTCCGCGATGCGTAATAGAGGAGCCCCCCGACGCCCCAGGAGCGGAGCCGATCGCGAAGCCCCTGCAACGGCCCCCGCCGCTCTCCTCCCGCCGTCTCGGACATGCCGATTAGAATGTCCTTCAAGTCCGCCCATCGCCGTTCCAGACGGTCAGGACACGACGTAGAAAAGCAGGGAAGGCGCGGATAGTAGGTGAAGACCACGTCACCCTCCTGATTGGAGAGGCCGACGTTCTTCAGGACGATTTTTCGGCCCAGGCTTGCGGTATTCCGTCGCAGCGCCTGGAAGATGTCGGGGATTGGCTCGAAGGCGTGGATCGTTACGTCGCGCAGCGTCTGGCCCACGAACAAGGAGAAGAGCCCGATGTTGGCGCCGACGTCCAGGACGACGTCCCCCTCGTGCAGTTCGATGCCGTTCTTCAGATAGACCTGCTTGTTGAAGATCTCGTCATAGAGCAGACGAGCTTCTCCCCGGCTGTGTCCCTGAATCACCATCCCGTTGGCCATTCGGATCCGCATCACGATCTCCTCATCGTCGCTTCGGTCCCCGGCCAGAACTGGCCGGCTTTCGCAAGTTCCCCGGGGTCGTGACTCAAGTGACCAGAGGCTCTGGGCTCCGGCGGGCGTTAGGCGATCGGAGCGCCAGCTCTTCCAGAAGCTCGGCGGCCCCGGCCGGTCCTGGATGCTCTGCCATGACTCGTGCGATGCGTCGGGCGTTCTGCCGGAAGCTCGGCTCGGCCAGCAGGTGCTCGACGGCGGCCCGAAGGCCCTCGGGAGTGCAGCGACGAGGCGTAAGCTTCAGCCCCGCGCCGGCTTCCATCACGCGGCGAGCGTTGTCCGGCTTGTCCCAATGGGTCGGTACGATGATCTGCGGGACGCCGAGCTGCAGCGCCGTGAGCACGGTTCCGGCCCCCCCTGTCGTGACGAGTCCCGCGCAACGAGGGAGCAGGTCGCTGTGGCTGACGAACCGCTCGACGCGGATGTTCGAGGCGATGGGTCCGAGTCCCAGTTCCTCAGGATCGCGCTGAGATCCCGTCGTCAGGATCACCTGCATCGGCAGACCTGCCAGGCCCTTGACGGCCGCACGCAGGACGACCGGGTCCTGATAGTGAGCCGTCCCTTCCGTGACGTGAACCCAGGGGACGTCGGTCGGGAGTTCATCGAGCCAGGGTGGGGGCGGAGCGTCCTCGGCCTTGTTCCAGACGCAAGGGCCGACGTAGCGGACGCTGGGCGGCAGATCCTGACGCCCGTAGTCGACCTCGCGGACGCTGGGGACCAGATAGAGCGGAACCTTGGCCATGTGGGCGTTGACCGAGCTGTCCATCGGCCGCAGTCCGTGCGAGGCGCGGACCTGGTTGACGTGCGTGCGCACGCCGACGGCGAGCACGTCGCCGAGCTTCGTGAAAGCCTTTGCCAACATCCGCGTGCGGAAATTCCGCGGCGACGGGAGCCCAGGGCCTCCCGGTGGGGCCTCCGGCCCAGGGATGAGGCACCCCATCAGCGTCGTGAGGATCGCCACGGGGACCTTCTGGGTCTCGTTCAGGACGACGATCGGCCCCCACATCCCGGTCTCGGTGACGATGACGTCGGGCTTCCATTCGTCGACGATCTCCTGGACGTCGGCGACCTGTTCATCGAGCGTGCCCGCCAGCCAATCGCGGAAGGCTCGAAGCAGCAAGCGAGGCGAATGCCAGCCCAGTCTGGCCTTGGTTTCGGCCGCCTGGACGGCCCTCCAGATCGGTTCCTCCTGAAGGTGATGGTACGGGAAGAGGATAACGCCCTGAGGCTCGACCACGGAGCGCGTGCTCTCGCTCGTGTAGAAGGCAACCTCGTGACCGCGTGCTTTGAGCGCCTTGGCGACGCTCATGAACGGGTTGATATGACCCACGAACGGCCAGACTGTGAACAGGTAGCGAGCCATCTCCCCCTCCTATTCCGCTTGGGCAGCCTCGCGGGCCGTTTCGACCACCGCCCCGTTCGTCCCGCGCCCCTTCGGGGCGGTCGGTACGGGTGCAGGCCGCACCCCCTTCGGGCCGTTCTTCACGCGGCGAAGCAGAGCGCCGAAATAGAGGCCGTCGAAGACCCTGGCCGGCAGCAACCCACGAAGGGCGATCGCAGCCGCGGCGGGCCTTCCGACCACGTACCGCATCTTGGGACGTCGGGTGGTCAACGCCTTGTGCACGGCCTGCGCGACATGCACCGGTCGGGTCTTGCGGGTCTCCACGAACTGGTCCGCCAACGCCTCGTGGTTGACGAACATCTCGTGGTAGGGGCTTTTCGGGTCGAGCGCGCCGGCCGCATTGCCGCGGTTGACCGACCATCGCGAGGTCTTGATGATCCCTGGCTCGATGAGGATTGAGCGAAGGCCGAAGGGCTGAATCTCCAGCGCCAGGGCCTCGGCGAACCCCTCCTGGGCGAACTTGGTCGAGCAGTAGGCGCTCAGGCCGAACGTCGCGATCTTCCCCCCCACGGAGGAGATCGTGATCACCCGCCCTCGGCCGGCGGCGCGCATATAGGGGAGCACGCGTTGGGTCACCGCCATGGTGCCGAACACGTTCGCCTCGTAGACGGCTCGGATCTCGTCCATCCGGAGATCCTCGAAGCACCCCCTCAAGCCAATCCCAGCATTGTTGATCAGTCCGAAAATCCCGCCGTTAGCGTCGGCGACCTCTTCGACGGCCTGTTCGACGCTCCGCTCGTCGGTCACGTCCAGTTGGACGACGTCGACCGCAACACCTCGGTCCTCCGCCGCCTGCAGCACCTCTCCGCGATGAAGGAGATCGCGCACGCCTGCGAAGACTCTGAAGCCGCGCTCGGCGAGGTAAAGGGACGTTTCCAGCCCCAAGCCCGTCGAGCTGCCGGTGACCAGGACGGTGTCCATGTGCGGGCTCCTCATACCGTCGCCTGCGCCGGGCGGGGAACGACGACATGACCGTTCTCCTCGGCGTGCGTGGGGGCCAGGGATTCGATCAGATGCGCCACGACCGCTTCCGGTTGCTCCAGCGGTCCGAAGTGGCCCCATTCGGTCGAGGGGAGCATGACCGACCGGGCGTTGGGGAGGTGCTCGAGCAAGTAATCGTGGCTTCCGAGAAACGCCGACTCTTCGGCGTAGATCAGGTGAACCAGGGCCTGAATCTTGGGGATGTTCTCCAGCGTCAGGTCGCCGACCTTCTCATAGTCGCTGACCAGCGGAGTGGTGTTCAGCACGCGCAGAAACCTCTCAGGGTTGCGCGGCAAGCCCTTCAGCGGCCCCCACTTCTTGGGGATGTCCATGCTCTTCCGGACCATGTACTCCAGGTCGCAGCGATGTTCCGGCGGGACCTCAACGCCCGAGCGTTCGAGCACTTGAGCCCAGTAGTCCCAGCCGATCCAGTCCTCACGAGTTCGAAGGTGGATCAAAGCCGGCAGCGCCGCCTCCACGGCCCCGATCTGTCGGACGCGGTCGGGGTTTCGGAAGGCGTAGTACAGCGCGATGTCGGCGCCGTAGCTATGCCCCACGAAATCGGCCCGCTCGATCTCCAGATGGTCCATCAGGCCTTTGAGGTCGCCGGCCATGTCGGTCGCCGAATAGCCGTCGGGAGGCATGTCGCTGTAGCCGTGCCCCCGAAGGTCGTAGGTCGTGATCCGATAGTGGTCCGAAAGCATGGGGACGATCTTCAGATGCCACACGGCGAGGTTGCCGGTGAGCCCATGGATCATCACCAGGTCGGGCCCTTGGCCGGCGCACTGGTAGTGGATCTTCAAACCGCTGGGTAGGGTCGCTTTCGGCATTCCATCCTCCGAAACCGGTTACTCGAGATACCCGAGGGCCGAGAGCCGCTTCAGGATCAGTTGCTCTTCTTGCTCGTCGAGGTCGGCGTCGGCGCCGACGGGTTCAAGAACGGCGGCGACCGAGGGTCGGACCCTGGCCGCAGCCTGACGACCCGGCGACCATCCTTGCTCGAGCGTCTGGAGGGGGAGACGCCCGGAGAAGTCGTCGGGGATCGGCAGCCCAAGGCTGTTCAACACGAACGGGGCGACGTCCAGGAGCGACATTTCCGCGACCGACTCGCCGCGACGAACGCCCGGCCCCTTCGCCATGAAGATCCCCTCGGGGTAGTGAGTCCCCGCGGGCTCCGGCCTCCTCCCCATGACGGAGTCCGCCCTGAGGATCGAAACCACGGCGACGTCTTCCAGCCAGATGGTCAGGTCGGGTCCCCAGGGCTCGAACGGACCGGCGAAGACGTCGTCCCGCTCCCAGACCTCGGCGACGACGGGACGACCGGTCTCCGGATGCCGGAGCGACTTGAGTTCGGAGACGAGTTCGGATCGGAATCGATGATAGTCCTCGTCGGGGACGCCGCCAGGCGCGTCGGCCGAGCGTCGGACGATGTGAATCCCCTGGCTGCTGGGAGTCGCGCAGTAGGCCCGCGTCTTCTCCCAGTCCATCTCGTAGACGTGACGGGCGATCTGGTTGATCCCGACCTGGTGGTTCGCATCGGGCCGGGCTCCCCGGTCGCCGACCCAGGCCAGGTGCCCCTGCCGTTCAAGCCAGGTGTTGACGTTGAAGATGTCCGAGGTCGGGCCGAATCCGTGGTCGGATGCGAAAAGGACCGTCGCGTCGGACCCAGCGGCCCCGACGATCTCCGCGATCAGGCCGTCCAACTCGCGGAAGTAGTTCAGGCAGGCCGCGCGGACGTCTGCCTCCCAGGGCGTCGGACTCGCCGGGAAGAGCGCCGGGTCGAGGAACCGCCAGCAGAGATGCTGGAGCTTGTCCACGCCGTCGAAGAGGATCGCGCTGAAGTCCGCGGGTTCCTCCTTCATGAGGAACAGGAGGATCTCGGTCCATCTCCGCTCCCGCCGAGTGTGCAGCGAGATCCAGTCGAGGTATTCCTCGGCGGCGCAGCCTTCGAGGACCTTCTCTTCCAAGGCCATGTCGTGGGAGAGTTCGCGTGGATTGAAGGAAGGAAGGGCTTTCAGTCGATCGAAGAGCCCCGTCGGTCGGCAACCCAGTCGCAACTGTCGCCAGGGCATCCACCCGCCGGGAACGAGGCAGCCCTCGAACGCCGGCGGGGGGAACATGAGGGGGAAGTTCAGGACGTTGCTCCGCAGTCCGTGGTCGCCGGCCATCGACCAGATCGTCGCCGCCTGGACGTCGTGCGAGGAGGAGAAGCGGAAATACCGACTGTCCGGAGTCTCCTTCTGAAAGAAGTCGAAAACGCCGTGCTCGCCCGGGCGCTTGCCGGTCATCAACGACGTCCAGGCCGGCGGCGTGAGGGGAGGGACGACCGAGCGCAGGGTCGCCCGCACGCCATCGGCGGCGAGATCGCGAAGGAAGGGCGTCACCCCGTCGGCCATCAGCCGATCGAGCACCTTGAAGGTCGCCCCGTCGAGCCCAATGAGAATCGTCTTCGGCTTCACGCCACGCCTCCAGGCGCCGCGGCCTTCTGTTGCCGGCAGATCAGGTCCACCAACTCGCCGATGGTGACGTCGCGCTGATCGGCGTCCTGTTTGCCCAGTTCCGCGAGGAACTCGGAAAACGGAAGCTGGCCATATCGCTCCTGGAGTTCCGACCCGAGGATCACCAGGTCGAGCGAGTCCATCGCCAGGTCGCCGAGGAGGCGCGTTTCGGCGGTGATTTCGCCCGAGTATTCCCAGTCGGCCGACAGCTCAGTCATCAGGGTGAGCACTTCGTCCAGAATCCGCTGGTGTATCGACATCAGGATCGCTCCTCTGGTGTTCGGGCCGTCATCGCATCTCCGGGTCGGGTCCCGCCGTCTGCATTTCCGCCGAGCCGATTCCCTGGCAAAGAGTCGTCGCGACCACCGATCGGCCGTGGCGGGCCGTGAAGACCACCAACGGCTCCTCCGCAAGCCGAGGGTGGTCCCCGGCCAGTCGGTCGCCCAGCCGGACGAGCACCGCCTCAGCTTCCTCGGCCACGCCGGCGACCGAGACCGATCGGGACTCGTCGGTCGCCTCTTTCCCAAGGGCCTTTGCGACGGCCTTCTTGGCGCACCGGCATCGGAATCGCCATTCGTCCAGGCGATCGAGCGGTCCGTCGAGGAGCAAGTGAAGCTCCTCGGCTGTCAGGTTCGGTTCGAGGGCCTCGTCGCGGCGAGGTCTCAGCGATTCAGCGTGGATTCCAAGGAAGGAGCCGGCGTTATCCACGGACCTCCCCGGCGCTGGGAGGATTCCAGCCAGGGCGACCGTCAGATGCGTGTCGAGCGAGATCGACACCACCAGTTCCCCGTCCAGTTCTCCTTCCCAAGGGCCGCCGACGCCAAGCCGGCCGCGATCGTCGACGCGGATTTCGATGTCGGCCAGCGGCGGCTCCAGCCCGAGATGCGTCCGAAGCAGGTCGCGGGCCGCTTCCTTCGCGGCGGTGCGTCCGGCGAGCCACTCGACCTGCCGCCTTTCAGGGCCGACAAGCCGCCGAAACTCCTCGCGCTCCGCCCGACAAAGGACCTGATGAGCCCAGACCCGACGCCAGAGCCCGAGATCGGGAGGAAGGACCGAGCCGAGCCTTCGGCAGGCGAACGACCGCGCGCTTGGAAACGACTCGACCGGCTCGGGCCAGGGCTCGGAGATGTCTCTCCGCGCCGGCAGGATGAGCGCCTGGAACGTATCGGGGAGATCGAACCGCCAGTCTTCCCAGCCTCGAATCCGAACCAGCGGCCGGCCGTCGGCCGCGGCGACGTCGATGTCCGATCGAACGCGCCGCTCCCCCTCCAGCTTGATCGTCGCCTCACAGGGGAGAAGGTCTCCCGCCTGGGGCGAAGGTCCGAAGAGCTCGAGCGATTCCAGGCCCGATGGAAAGATCACCTTTCCGGAGGTCAGTCGCTCAGCCGTCCAGAACCCGATGACCTGACCGGCCGCATCGAGCAGGATCGGGTCCAGGGCGAAATCCGGCTCAGGACGACCGGCGATCATGCCATCGAAGGGAAGGACTCGAAGCGTCGCCGCCGATCCACCATCGGCGACGCGGTCGACGGACGCCACTCCTCGCCAGGCCGGTCCGTGGAACATGACGTCGGAGTAGAGACTCTCCGTCCGCAGCCGCGAAGCTCGGCCGCCGATCGATGTCGTCGCGTCCCGAGGGGACGGCGACGGATACGCTCCAGCCAGGATCACTGTCGCCTCGATCGAAGGGCTGAGTGCGGGGGCGTCGGAGCGTCGGTCCTCCGAGAGGTTGCGAAGCTGGACGACGACCCGGTCCTCCGTTCCCGGCTGCCGGCGCGCCGTCACCTGCAATTCCTGCGGCCCCTCGTCGAACGCGATCCAGCGGAACGCTCGCAGGTTCCGGAATCCGACGACCTTCTGCCCCGGGGCCACGAAAGCCGCAGCCTCGGCCATGACTTCCATGCTCATGGTCAATGGCATCACGGGCAGGCCCAGCAGGTCTGGATCGGCTATCGAGACGTCGCGTCCCAGCGTGTGGTCGCGAAGGAATAGATCTGTCGCCGGATCGAAGACGCGGCGGGCGACGATCTCCTCGCCCGGAGTTCCGGCGAGGACTGAACCGAGCAGCGGAAAGGCCGTCTTGCCGCGGGGTCGAGGCTGCTCCATCGGCCTGGACGACTCGGACCTGGCGGGAGCTCGACTGCCGTCGTCCTGAGGCTCACGGACGTCGAGAAACTCGTTCATGGTCTGGAGGAAGTCCTCGACCATCGAAGACGACTGCTGGCCGACGAGGGCCTCTCGAGCCCGGCCGACGGGTCGCCTCGACGACGCATCGGTCGTCGCGTTCGCGTACGGAGCGGCGTTCGTCGACGGTATGTCTTGCACGACATTCGCCGACGGCTCGGCGGCCTCGGACTTTTCGGCCGGCGCTGCTTCTCCCCCGGCTGACACGACTGCGGCTACGGCGTCGGGGAGATGGTGCGGGGGAACAGGCGGGCGTGTGGACTCGGGCGATTCAGCCCGAAGCCGACCAGCGAACTCGGAGGAGACCCGCATGGCCGGAAATCCCGTGACGAGCTTCATCGCGGCCCGCGGAGACCGGCTCGGAACCGATCGCTTCGACTCCTCGACTCGCTTGACGTCCCGACGCTTGTAGAGGAAACCCAGGTCAAGGTCCACGCCCTGCGCGCTCAGGATCGCGACGAGGTGGTTGAGTTGAAGGATCCCTGAGCGTCGTGGGACGTTCGCGGGCACAGCGCAAAACCGACGGCCGCGGAGAATGTCCTCGACGAACGAACTGAGATTCCCGCGAGGACCGACCTCGACGAAGATCCGCACCCCGTCCTCATAGAGAGTCTCGACGGTCTTGCGGAATTCGACCGGCATCAGCCAGTGGTCGACCATCAGCTTGCGGATCTCATCCGGATCCTCCGGATAATGAGCGGCCGTGGTGCATGAATAGATCGGGACCTTGGCCGGGAGGATCTGCGCCTCGTCGAAGATCTGCTTCAAGTGGTCGACGTAAGGGGCGAACAGGGGCGTGTGGTAGGCACGGTCGAAATTGAGCGCTTCGCACATGAGACCCTGCTGCTTCACAATCGCCAGGGCCCGCTCGGACACCTCGTCTCCCCCGACCAGGACGGCCTGATGAGGGCAGTTGTCCATGGCCACGTAGATCTCACCCCCAGCCTCCTTGCCAATGGCCTCGACCCGCTCTCGATCGGCTCCAACCGCGAGGAGCACGGCCCGGGGCACGCCGGCGCGAGAGGCCTCCTCATAGTTCTTGTAGAGCTTTAAGCTCAGCTCGGAGAACTCTTCCTTGTCTGGGTCGAAGATGCCTGCGGCGCGGAGGGCCGAGAACTCGCCCGTGCTGTGACCAACGATCACGTCCGGCCGAAGCCCCAGTCCCTTCATGAGCGTCAACTGGGCCTGGTTGGCTGTCAGGACGGCTTCAACGGCCCCCGCGATCTCCCAGAGACGCTCCTCCACCCGGCTTTCGCCGCGGGCGTGCCCAGGCCTCGGGAAGATATGGTCGCTTGGGACGTAGCCGCGAGGGTGATCGTAGTAGACTCGGTCGATCTGGTCGAAGCACTCACGGACCTCGGGGAAATGGAGGCAGAGGTCGGCCAGCATGTTTGGGTACTGCGACCCTTCGCCGGGGAACAGGAAAGCAAGCTTCCCCTCGCGGGCCATCGGCTCGGAATTGTAGTAGATCCCCGAACCGTCACGGATCTGACGACAGCCGCCGGGGGCTGACAGCTTCTTCTCGGCTCGGCCGAGTTTGTCCTTCAGATCGACTGCCGAGGAGGCCACGATCGCCAGGCGGCTGGGCGTGGGCTCTCCGGAGGTCGTCAGGTCGGTATTGAGCGAGAAGGCGAGGTCGGCGATACGCGTGGACTCCGCCGGGATGTCGCCATCGGTCCCCAGACGGGTCATCAGGTGGCGGACGACCTCGATCAAGGCGGCGGGCGAGTCTGCCCCCAGGATGCAGACCTCAGCCTCCCATTGCGGGATGTGACGAGAGAGGTCTTTGCCTGGCACCGACTCCTGGACGTATTCCTCCAGCACGGCGTGCGCATTGATGCCGCCGAAGCCGAAGGCGTTCACGCCCGCTCGCCGAGGCTCGGCCGCTCCCTGGATCCAGGGCCGCACCTCGGAGTTGAGGTAGAAGGGAGTCTTCTCGAGTTCCAGTTTCGGGTTAGGCTTCTCGCAATGCAGCGTCGGGGGGAGAACCTTGTGATAGAGCGAGAGAGCGGACTTGATGATCCCGGCCACCCCAGCCGCTGGGATGGTGTGGCTGATCATCGACTTGACCGTCCCCAGGGCGCATCGGGCGAGATCCCCGTCGCGGGCGCCGAAGACTCGGGAGAGAGCCTGAACCTCGACCACGTCGCCTACGGGCGTGCCGGTACCGTGGGCCTCGATTAGCCCGACCGTGCTGGGTGAAATCCCGGCCGCATCATACGCGCGACGTAGCGCGAGTTCCTCTCCCTCGACGCGAGGCGCCATCACGCTGAGGCCCCGTCCGTCGCTGGCCACTCCCACCGAGCGGACGACCGCGTAGATCCGATCGCCGTCGCGTTCCGCGTCGCGGAGCCGTTTCAGCACGACCATGCCGATCCCCTCGCCCAGCAGAGTACCGTCGGCTTCTTCGCCGAAGGGGCTGATCCTCTGGCGTCGAGAGAGAGCGCCGAGCTGGCAAAAGATGCTGAGCGTGGGCATCGGGATCCAGACCTGGGATCCCCCGGCCAACGCGACGTCGCACTCGCCGCTCGTCAGGGATTGCATCGCATGCCGAACCGCGACCAGCGACGACGCGCAGGCGGCGTCGACGGTATAGCTCGGGCCCATCAGGTCGAGTCGATTGGCGATCCGCCCGACGATGATGTTCGGGACCAGGCCGGGCATCGTTTCCGGGTTGAACGGCGGCAGCGCCCTCTTCAACTCAACGCGGAGGGCCTGCAACTGCTCGTCGGTGTACTCGGGTCGCAGCGTCTTGAGGATCTCCAGCGTCTGGTTCACGACCAGTCCGTGCTGGACTGCGATCGCGTTGCCGCCGTTGAGGTACGTCCCCTTGCCGAGGATCACGGCCGTTTTGCGCCGGACCGCTTCATCCATCTGGAGACAGCCGGCGTCGGCCAGGGCGTCGCGGGCCAGTTGAAGCGACAACCACTGGTCGGGCTCGCCGCCGACGGCGATGGGCGGAATGCCGTGAGAGAGCGGGTCGAAGGCCGCCAGCGACCCAAGATACCCCCCCCGCTTGCAGTAGACGCGGTCACCGTCCTGCGAGTCGGGATCGAAGTATTGCTCGGTCTCGCGTGCCTCCGGGGGAGGATCCGACACGGCGTCGACCTTGCCGAGGATGTTTCGCCAGAACGCATCCAGCCCGTTGGCCCCAGGGAAGAGGCACGACATCCCAATGATGGCCACCGCGTCCGACGCTCCTTTCGCATCGCCCTGGATGAGCGGCGAACCGGACCGGCGTGGGAGCCGGGTCCTCCCCGTCGGGTCGGAGTCTTGCGAGCTTAGGTCGCGCATGGTGGTGTCACTCTCCAGTTCGTCATGCAACGTTGCGCCCGGCCTGGACCGCCTCAGCGACCGGAGGTTCCCGCGAGCCGATTCAAGGCCTTGCTTCCCGTCCCTTCCACTCCCGCCAGCATCCCCAAGAGGCGTCCATCCGGGCTCGAGAAGTAATGATCCGCGTGGCAGGTCGGGACCCGGCTCTCGGCCCCGATCCGCAATTCGTAGCAGATTCCAGGAGCGTCCCGACCGCTGGCCGTCCTTGGGGGCGCCGCGATCCCAGGGCCGAACAGCCGACAACCGCCGATCCTCGCGGGAAGCAGGGTGACGTCCCAGTGAAGCCTGGCCCAGAGGACCTGCATCTGAAGGGCGCTGTCGACCAGGATCGGATCCACCAGCCAGGCGCCATCGGGCCGACCACGAAGGCAGTCGCGCGGGGACGACGGCCGCAGGATCGCCCGAGCGCCTTGGGGGCCGATCGCCTCGATCGAGACGATTCCCTGGAAGATCGGCCCGTGGAAGAGCCAGTCGCGGTAGGCCTCCTGGACGCCGAGCGCCTTGATCCCCTGTCCTACGAGCAGCCCCGGCTCCGGAATGAAGGCCGGACGCTCTGCCGCACGGCACCCGAGCCGGACCGTCGCGCGATAGTGGAGGCGCTGAGGAGTCCCCGTCCCTTGGATGGAGACGTCGAGCGTCCGCTCCACTCCGGAGGGATCTGCAGTCCCGTCGGCGTCGCCTCGCTCGCGGGCGATGACCCGAACGGCCTCGTGTCGGTCGTCGATGACGACTCCGCGCTGGAGCCTGATCTCGGAGATTTCGAGCAAGTCGAGGTCGGGCCATCCAGCCTGGGCCGCCTCGGCCATGAGTTCCATGGCCATCGCGAACGGGAAGACGGGACGGCCGTCGAGGCAATGATCCTCGAGATAACGATCGATCTCAGGGTTGATCGTCCGAACCAGCTCGACCTGACCGTCGCCCCTTGAGAGCGTCCCGGCAACCGCGATCAGCGGCGAGATCTTCGCAAGGCTGATCGCGTCTTCGCTCTTGCCTTCAACCGATGGCGCGGAGGGGGTGTTCGATTTGCTGGATTCATGTACGGGAGGTGCGAACCCTTGTGACCCGCCGATCAGGATTTCCACATCTCCCTTGCGCCCGATGCGAAGTTCGTCGACCATCATCCGGCAGCCGACGTCGGGAGGAATCAGCACAACCCCTCGCTCAGAGAACTGACGCTGGACCTCTGGGGAGACCATGCCGGTCTCCAGCCAGGGGCCCCAGTTGATCGAGACGATCCGGCCGGGACACTGTCGGTCCAGGAGTTGAGCGAGCTTGTTGAGCACCTCGCTGGCGGCCGCGTAGTCGGCCTGGCCGCGGTTCCCGAACCGGCCGGATACGGAACTGAAAAAGACCAGGAACCGCAGCGCGTCCAGCCGCAGTTTCTCGGCGAGAACCATCGCGCTGCCGGCCTTGGCTTCGACCACACGGTCGAACGATTCGGGAGTTTTGTCCCGGACGAGCCGGTCCTCGATGACCCCCGCCCCGTGTATGACGCCGTCGATCCGGCCGTGAACGCGATAGAGATCGTCGATCACCGCTCCAAACGCCGACGGGTCGCTGACGTCGCACGCGACGTAGTCGACCCGGGCGCCCGTCTGTCGAATGCGATCAAGATTCGCACGAACCTCGCGTTCGAGGAGGAGCCTGCGACATCTCTCCTCGACGATCGGCACGGAGACCGGCTCGCCGGCCGCCTGGAGTCGTCCCAGAATCGCTCGCTTGAGCGCCTTCGGATCCTCAATCCCCATGGTTTCGGGGGGTTCCGAAGTGGTCGGCGGCGGCGTCCGACCGACCAGAACGAACCGACAGGGAACGGCCTCGGCCAGACTCAGGACGGCGAGTGCCGTGATCCCGCGAGCCCCTCCTGTCGCCAGGACGACTGACTCGACATCCAACGGCACCGGGGCGTTCCCGGTTGGTAGCGTCGTGGGGACGAGTTCGAGAGTCGTCCGTCGCCCCTCGCGATAACCGACCTCGACCAGGCGATCGTCCGCAAACAATTCGTCGAGCAGCCATCCGGCGACGGCATTCGCATCAGTCGGGGGCAGGTCGACCGCCTTGACGCGGATCTTGGGGCATTCGTGGGCGAGCGATTTCAGGAACCCGGCGAGACTTCCGTCCTCCGGTGAAATGTCCAGCGCCGGGCCGCCGACGGCGAAGGCTCCTCCCAGCCTGGACGCCGCCAGGATCGCGGCCCCCCCCCGCGAGGCGGCGCCCTCAAGATCCGGGGCCAGGGCCCGAGCCAACAGGTAGAGGGACTTGAGGTGATCGGGACGATTGCCGAGGGAGACAGCTCGCAACGCGGGAAGGTGGATCAGAGCGGCGGGCGGTCCCATGCGGTCGCGAAGCCCATCGACCAGTTGAGCAACCGCTACGGGATCCGTCAGGTCCGCTGCGACGGCGTCAGGTTCCCCGGCCTGAGATTCGACCCTGGAAACGATGCGTACGACGCGACGGCCTTGATCGCTCAGGAGTCGCGCCAGACGTCTCCCGACTCCGGCCTCGTCGTCGACGATGACGACGAGGCCGTCGGGAGCCAGATCGGCCTTGGCCGAGATGGGGGGCGCCTGAATTATCCTGAGCGCGAACCGGCCGACGCCATGTCCGGTCCGCGCATCTTCAAAAGGGCGTCGATCCTCCTTGGCTTCGCCTGGACCGCCGGATTCGCCGATGAACGCTTCGAGGTGATCGATCACCTGTCGGAGCGAGCGGCTCCCTGTGAGTTTTTCGATGTCGGGCGTCCGGCCTTCGGGAAGGTCCAGGGCTCGAACGAGCGTCCCGGCGATCTCGACTCGTTTGATCGAGTCGATCCCCAGGTCCGCTTCCAGGTCCGCTTCCAGATCCAGCATCTCCTCGGGATAGCCGGTCCGTTCGCTGACGATCGCCAGGAGTTGTTCGGTGATTCGCCCGCGGTCGGGTGCGCACTCGGCGACGCTGGCTGCGGCCGGCTTCGGCGCCGCGGCGTGGTCGACGCCGTTCGTATGCACGGGCTCCGTACGCAGGACAGCCGTGGCGATCGGAGCCGTCGGAATCGGCGTTGAAAGGGAAGGCGTTATCGGCGCGAACGACGCGGGAGACGGCGGTGCGACGGTCGGCTGTGGGGCGACGGTCGGCTGCGGAACTGGGACGAACAACGGCTCGCTCGCCGGCTCATAAGCGGCGAACGATTCACCGTTGGCATCCGGTGCTGGCCACGGCGCCGGAGCGCCGGCCGGGGCCGCCGGGAGCGTCCCCGAAGAGCCGAGGCACGTGAGCAGATCGTGCATCACGTTCTCTTGCGTCTGCAGGAATCGCATCATGACCTGCTGAAATTGTCGCGCCATGTCGATTGGGCCGTTTCCGTCCGGCGTAGGCGAGACCCGCGGGGACGCAGTCGGCGGCTCCAGGGACTGAGCGGCCGCCGGATAGGGCGGCGACGCCGTTCCATTGAAGCGCGGACTCTGGACGGTTGGTCGATTCATCGGCCCTCCTTCGTCTGCTGATCTTCGTGAAACCGGGCGGGAGGCGTAGCCGCCCGATCCGCTCCGGGTGGCACCGTCGCCGTTCGGCACATCTCCCCGCGGCGCTGTTGGCGCCGATGGGACCGTCGCCGGAGGTGAATCCGTCGACGGAGTTTGATGGATCTGTCGTTCGACCTTTCCCGCCGACACTGCAGAGTGCGGGGACGGCCGCTGCGGGACGCTCCGGTCGCTCCGAGGCGGGAGTGTCGGCGAGACGCCGCCTCTCGCATCCGCCTTCGGGGCCTTCGACTTCGTCTCACCCCCGACCGTTTTGCGGGGGATCGGACGGGCCCGACCGCCGTTGACGAGCCAGGTCGTTGGGGAATGAGCGATTTCGCTCCCCCCAGACGGTCGCGAGAGATCCACGGGGCGGATCGAGCGACCCTGGAAAAGGCCTTCGGCCCGCACCGTAGCTCCTTCAGCCGCGAGGACCGCAAGACCATGAAGGAAGGCCGTCAGCCCGTCCTCCCTGGGTCGGTCGAACGAAGCACAGACGTGAGGGCGGTCGCCGAGGATCTGGCCGACGAGTCCGGACAGGACCTGGCGCGGCCCCACCTCCACGAACAGCCGGGCCCCGGCGTCGTACATCGCCTGGACTTCGCGGACGAATTCGACAGGACGGACCAGGTGCTCCGCCAGTTGGGCGGCAACCCCGGCCGGGTCGTTGGAATAAGGGGCTGCTGTGGTATTCGAGTAAACGGGGATGCAGGCGGAGGCGATCGGCATCCGACGGATCGACTCGGCCAATTTTTGCTGCGCCGGGGCGATCAGAGGCGAGTGGAACGCGCAGGCGACGGGGAGTCGGCGGGCTTGGAGCCCCCGGCCGCCGCACCACTCGATCGCCTTTTCGACGGCGGCCCGAGAACCGGCGATTACGGTCTGCTTCGGGGCGTTAACGTTGGCCTGAGTAAGCCCCGGCACCTCTGCCAGAAGCGGCGTCAACTCGTCCGGCGAGGCGACGATCGCCGCCATCGCGCCGCTCTCTTCCGTGGTGCACTCGCGAATGAACCGTCCCCGGGCCGCGGCGATCTCCAGCAGCTCGCGCTCGCCGAAGCAGCCCGCGGCGTGGAGCGCCACGAACTCGCCGAAGCTGTGCCCCGCCGCCATCTCGGGCTTGATCCCCATCCGGTCGAGAAGCCGAAGAACCCCCACGTCAGCGGCCGCCAGCGCCGGCTGCGCGATATTGGTCTCGGTCAACGCCGCCTGGAGCGGCTTCTCCTCGTCTTCGCTGAAGGTGGGAGGCGGGAAGATCCATCGGCTCAGCGGCCGTCCCAACTCGGCGGTCAGAACCGCGTCGGCCCGCTCGTAGCATTCCCGCACCTCCGGGAAAGCCACCGCGAGATCCCTTGTCATATTGATGTACTGCGATCCCTGGCCGGGGAAAAGGAAGGCGATCCGCCCCTCGGCCGCCAGCGGCCGCTCCGCGTAGTGAACTCCCCGCGAATCGTGCTTTCGCTCGACCCCGGATCGAATCACCGCCTCAGCCAGCCCCAACTTCTGGACGAGGTCTTCGATCGTGGTCGCGACGATGGCCAGGCTCGGTCCGTTGGGAGGCGCCCCCTCCGCCGCGCGGGCCAGCGCGCAAGCCAGGTCGGCCGGCCGGGGAGGAGAGTTCGATTGAAGGGCCGCGACGAGCCGACCGATCCCTTCGAGGAGTGCCTCCCGTGAGCGGCTCCGCCACAGGAACAACTCGGCCGGCCACGGGTCGCGGGTTGCAGGCTGATCAGACAGAAAGCTCCCCGTGTACTCCTCGAGGGCGATGTGGAAGTTCGTGCCGCCGAAGCCGAACGCGCTGACGCCGGCGCGACGCGGCTCCTTGGATTCCCCGTGGATCCAGGGGCGCGGCTCCGAGTTGACGTAGAACGGACTCTCGGGGAAGTTGGCCTTCGGGTGCGGGCGGCTGACGTTCAAGGTCGGGGGGAGCACGCGATGCTTCAAGGCGAGCGCGGCCTTGATCAGGCCGGCGACGCCCGCGGTGGCCTTGGTGTGGCCGATCATCGATTTGATCGAGCCCACCGCACATCCCTGCTTCGGCGCGCCCTGCTCGCCGAAGAATGTGGCGAGGGCCTTGATCTCGGCCTGGTCGCCGGCCGCCGTTCCCGTGCCGTGGGCCTCGACCAGCCCCACCGTCGCCGGCGAGTACCCGGCCTGCGCGTAGGCCCGGCGGAGCGCCCGAACCTGTCCCTCGGGGCGAGGGGCCGTCATGCTCCGGTCGCGGCCGTCGCTCGAACCTCCTGCTCCCCGGATGACCGCGTAAATTCGGTCGCCGTCCCGCTCCGCGTCATCCAACCGCTTCAGGATGACCGCCGCGAAGCCCTCGCTGATGGCGATGCCATCCCCCTCAGCGTCGAACGTCCGACAACGGCCGTTCGGCGAGAGCGCCTGAGTTTTGCTGAAACACATGAAGGCGAACGGATTCTGGATGGCGTCGACGCCGCCGACGATCGCCACATCGCTCGTCCGGGCCTCAAGATCCCGAACCGCCAGGTACATCGCCGCCAGCGACGAGGCGCACGCGGCGTCGACGGTATAGTTCACCCCACCGAGATCGAACCGATTCGCGACCCGCCCCGCGGCGACGTTCATCAGGACGCCCGGGAACGAGTCCTCCGTCCACTCGGGAAGGCGGTCGCCGAGGCGCTCTACCAGTGCGGTCGCATCGCCGTTGATCAAGGACGGAAGCGTGGAACGAACCATGTAGCCGGCGGTCAGATCGGCGCCGCCGCCCCCGGCCCCAAGCACCACCGAGGTTCGCTCGCGGGGGAATGGACGATTCAGATAGCCCGCGTCCTCAAGGGCCGATCGCACCACGGCCAGCGCGAGAAGCTGGAACGGCTCGATCGAGCGGAGCGAACTGGGCGGCATTCCGAACGTCATCGGATCGAACGGGACGTCGCCGATGAAGCCGCCCCAGCGCGAATAGATTTTGTCGCGCGCCGATCGAGACGGGTCGAAGTACTGCCGCCAATCCCACCGGTCGGCGGGAACTTCGGTGATCGCGTCCACCTTGTTCAGGATGTTCGACCAGAACGTCGCCAGGTCGGGGGCTCCTGGAACGATGCAGGCCATCCCCACGATCGCGACCGCGGCAGGTGCGGGAGTGTGGCCGTCCGCGTCCGAGGCGACGATGCTCGTCGCCGACAGCCTCCGCTCGACGCCGGTTGAGATCTCTTTGTGGAGTTCCGCCAACGTGCAAAGCTCGTCGCGAAGGCCGGCCACCTGGCCGATCATGTACATCCCCCGCGCCCACTGCTCCTCTCGTCCGAGCGTCGCGAGCTTGGGGGCCGCTGGATCCCGCCCATACTGAGGATTGTGGTCGAGCCCCTTCGAGGCGACTCGGAGGCGACCGATGTTGAGCGCCTCCAAACTGTGGCGAAGCTCCTCGGCCGCCAGACCTTCCCGGATCATCCGCCTCTTCTCGCCGGCGAAGTCCGCGACGAACGGCGTCTGCACGCAACGAGTGGCGTGCCCAGGTCCGCTCTCCAGGAGAACCGTGCGATCACATTCCAGAGCCGCCCGCTGGAAGCCATCAACGATCGCGCCGGTTGACACGGCCTCTCGTGTGAAGAGATAGGCCGTGCCGATGAGTACGCCGACCCGGATCCCACGTCGGGTCAAGGGCGTCGCGAGAGCGGCCACCATCGCGGCCGAGAGACCGTCGTGCACGCCGCCGGCGAAGAGGATGTGATATTCGGCCGGGTCGACGTCGGTCGGAATCTGCTCGCACAGGACCTCGATCATGCTCTCCCACAGGACGAAGCTGGTCCTTGGCCCGACGTGTCCCCCGCACTCCCGGCCCTCGAAGACGAAGCGGCGAGCCCCCTCTTTGAGAAACATCCGGAGCAACCCAGGAGACGGCACGTGAAGGTAGGTCGAGATCCCTTCCTGCTCCAGGATCTTCGACTGGTCGGGACGACCCCCGGCGATCAAGGCGAACGGCGGCTTGTACGCCCGAACGACTTCGAGCTGCTCGACCCGAAGCTCCTGCGGGACGAACCCGAGGACTCCCACGCCCCACGGTCGATCGCCGAGCAGTCGGCGCGTCTCCTCCAGCAGCGTCTTCGCCTCGGGCCCACGCATCAAAGCCAGCGCCAGGAAGGGCAAAGCTCCGGCCTCAGCCACCGCGGCGGCGAACTCCGCCCGGTCGCTGACTCGGGTCATCGGCCCCTGGACGATGGGGTATCTCGTTCCATGTGAACGAGCCAGCGGAGCACCCTCGGCCAACGCCCCCGGATCCCACTCCGTCGCAGCCGTGGCCACCGCTTCACGCATCGCGGCCAGCACTCCGCCGACCGTCACGTAGCGGCGAGCCAACCCGACGGCAAAGGCCGCATCCTGGCCCAGGGCGATCACGGACGACTCGGGCTCGCGCCAGTCGACCCGATGTCGGATTGCGGCCTTCCAGGCGTGACGCACCGCCTCGACCGGCCGATCCGCGAGGAGGGCCGTGGCCTCAAGCCGCTTGAGTTCGGCGGACGAAGCAAGGTCCGGCCGCGAATAGGCGCGGAAAGCCGCACCGAACGGGCTTCCCAGGCAGATGGTCTCGCTGCCGTCCATGACGCCGAGGCGGGCCTTGAGCCGCTCCGGCACGGGCGACTCCTTCGTCAGGAGGAGCTGAGAATCCAGAACGGCCCCCGAAGCGCCGGCCGCCCGGCACGCGGCGGCCGTGCTCGGGCCGACGCCGCCCATGGCCCAGACGGGGACGCGCAAGTGAGGGATGAGACGCTGAAGCAGGACGAAGGTCGTCTCCTCACCCACCCAGCCGCCAGCCTCGTTCCCCTTAGCGATGATCGCGTCGACGCCGGCCTGCTCCCCCGCAAGCCCCTCTTCGAGGGACGTTGCGATCAGCAGGACTTTCAACCCGGCTCGATGGACGAGTCCCACAAGGCGTTTGAGATCTTCTGGGGCCGAGGCGAAGACGATCGCCTCGAGCCCAACCTGCGGATGCTCCAGAATCGTGTTGAGCAGCGGGTGCGCCGAGCCGTCGAGGAGAACGCCGATGCGACCCCGCCCCAACGAAGAAAGCCGGGCCAGGGCTTCCAGCGCCGGCTGCGGCTCATCATGAAACTCAAGGTTGAGGACCCCGAGGGCTCCGGCCCGGCTGCCGGCAATCGCCAGCGACGGATCCGGGAACCCTCCAGGGGTCAATACCATCCAATCGAAGTCGGGCGTGCTCCTCATCGCGCTCGCCTTTCGGTTAGCTGCCCGGCCCGCCCGTGCCGCTGGGCCGGTCCATCAGAGGACCGGCGGCGGCACGCGACGTCTCGGGTGGGGCGACCGATTCAGGGTCCGGCAACCGGATTCCCATCACTGAATCGATGCCTCAAAGGCTCGTGATCGGTCCATGGATGTCGGGGTCGGCCGTGGAAGCAGAGTTCCAGCTGACCGTCGTGTTTTTCTTTGTGGATCCTGCGGTGGTCAGGTAGAGCCCGCCGCCGATCCCCTTGCCGTTCGTTCCGTTGACGCCCAGCAGCCCGCCCGAGCCGGCCGAGCCGCCCTGAGCGGCGTTGCCGGCGAAGAAGGCCCCGATGGTCGCGTCGATCAGGTCGACCGTCGCGTTGGAGGTGACGAAGATTCCACCGCCGTACGCGTTGCCGCCGTTCCCGCCGACTCCCTTGAACGCCGCGCTCCCGCCGTTTCCGGCGCGGGCGGTGTTCGAGAGGACCTGGCCCCCCTTGTAGGTCAGCTTGCCGCCAGTGACCGCGATGCCGCCGCCGGTGGCGTCGCCGCCGTTCCCACCAGTCCCGCCGGTCGCGGCGTTGCCGCCGTTGCCGCTCTGGGCCAGGTTGGAAGTGACGTTGGTGCCGGTGATCGAGGTGGTCCCGCCGGTGGCGATGCCGCCGCCGATCGCAGCACCTCCCACACCGCCCGACTTGCCGGCGCCGCCGGATCCGCCAGATCCGCCCAGCGCCTGGTTGCTGCCGATAGCCGAACTGGTGATCGTCGACGTCCCCGACAGGATCGCGATCCCGCCGCCGGTCGCCGCTCCGCCAGCCCCGCCGTTGCCGACCGTGCCGGCGCCGCCGGCTCCGCCGCGTGCGGCGTTGAAATTGACCGTGAACTGGCTCAGGGTCAGGCCCCCGGACTCGCGGAGACCGGCGGAGAGGATCCCGCCGCCGACCGCCGCGCCGCCGTTGCCGCCGGTCCACCCGCTGCCGCCGTTGCCGGCGTTGGCGTTGCTCAGCGAAATCAGACCGCCGGCCAACGTCATCGAGCCGATCGTGGAAACGGCTCCGCCCAGGGCGCTGCCGCCGTTGCCGCCGTTGCCGTCGACGCCGCTGCCGTAACCCTTGCCGCCATTGCCGCCGTTGCCGCCGATCGCGTTGTCGAGGGTGAGGCTGATCGACGTCGCGGTGAAGTTGAAGCCCGCGTTCAGGATGGCTCCGCCCGTCGCCGACCCGCCGGCACCGCCGTTGCCGCCGTTGGTCCCTCCCTGCGGTGAGGGTCCGCCGTTGCCGCCGTTGCCGCCCGCGCCGCCGACGGCCTGATCACTCGAGAAAGTACTCGTGGTGGCGATGCCGAAGTTGTTTCCGAAGTTGGCGATGGCGCCGCCGCCCGCCGACCCGCCAGCCCCGCCGTTGCCGCCGTTGCCGCGGATGCGGCCGTCGCCGCAATACGCGCCGCCCGCGCCGCCGGCCCCGCCGTTGCCGCCGTTGGCCTGGTCGTTGTTGAAGAAGACCTGCTTGCCGACCGAGAACCCGGCACCCTGGTTGTAGATCGCGCCGCCGAAGGCGTCGCCGCCGTCGCCGCCGGCTCCGCCGTTGCCGCCGATCCCGGCGTCGGAGTGGCCCGTGAAGAAGGTGAAGCCGCCGTTGCCGCCGTGGTCGGCGCCAGCCCCACCAGCCCCGCCAACGGCCTTGTCGTTGAGCAGCTTGAAGTACGCTGGGATGACGAAGTTGGCCGCGGTGTTGTTGAGCGCGCCGCCCGAGGCGTCGCCGCCGTCGCCGCCGTCGCCCCCGTTGCCCCCCATTCCGCCGTTGGCGTTGCCGGAACCGGTCAGACCGCCGTTACCGCCGCCGAGGCCTCCCTTGGCTCCCGCCCCGCCGATCGCGGAGTCGCGCGAGAGGGCGTCGAACCGCGCCGAGATGTTGAACACCTTAGGATAGAAGGGATCGATCGGGTTGCCGGTCGCGGCGGCCGTGATCACGTCGCCCACCACGATCTGCAGGGGGACGAGATCGACGACCGGGTGATTGTAGATGGCGCCGCCCAGGGCCGAACCGCCGTTGCCGCCGGCCCCGCCGTCACCGCCCGTCCCGCCATTGGCGTCCTTGCCGGCCGTGTTCCCGCCGTTGCCGCCGCCGGCCCCGCCGACGCCGCCGGCCCCGCCGGTCGCCGAGTCGTCCGTGAGCATGATGAGCGTGATGCTCAGGTTGACCCGCTGGTTGATCGAAGGCGGAACCACGTTCGCCACGCCGATGATCTCAGTCGGGTAGGCGTTCGTCAGGGTGCTGAACTTGGCGATGACGAAGCCGTTGCCGGTGTTGTCGATGGCTCCGCCGGAGGCGTCTCCGCCGTCGCCGCCGTCTCCGCCGTCGCCGCCCGTCCCGCCGTTGGCATTGCCAACGCCGACGTTCTGACCGCCGTTGCCTCCGCCGAGGCCTCCCGCACCGCCGGCGCCGCCGGTCGCCGTGTTGCTCACGATGTTGGTGTCGGAGATGGTCAGGTTGGCGACGGTGACGTTGAAGAGCGGGCTGTAGGGCGGGCTCGCGACCTGGCCGGCCGTCACAACTCCGCCAGTCTTGATCATCGTGATCGAGCTGAAGTCAGCGATCGTGAAGCCGTCGCCGCCGGGAGCCTGCGAGATGCCTTCGCCTTCCTCGCTCTCCCCGCCGTTTCGGATCGCGCCGCCGATCGCGGAACCGCCGCCGCCGCCCGCGCCTCCATCGCCTCCGATCCCGCCGTCGGCGTCGCCGATCCCGCCGTTGCCGCCGCCGGCCCCGCCTGCTCCCCCGGCTCCGCTGACGGCCCGGTTGCCGGACAGTTCGCGAACGGTAATGCTCGCTGAGACGATCGAGATGTTCAGCCGCGGTGCCGTGTAAGTCCCGACGGCCAGGGTGCTGAACTTGGCGACGATGAACCCGTCGCCGCTGTTGTTGATCGCGCCGCCCGCGGCGTCTCCGCCCCAGCCGCCGTTGCCTCCGTCGCCTCCCACGCCGCCGTTGGCGTGGAGCGTCGTCAGCGTTGTACCGCCGTTGCCTCCGCCCGCGCCCCCGACCCCGCCCGCGCCTCCGAGGGCCGCGTTATCGGAGAGAGTGGTGAGGGCGATGTTCAGAGTGTCGACGAAGATCTCAGGACCGACGGTGCCGCCGCCGAGGTTGCCGGCCGAGTTCATGACTGTGCTGAACACGGCGACCAGGAAACCGTCGCCCGAGTTGTCGATCGCCCCGCCGTAGGCCGAACCACCGGAGCCGCCCCAGCCGCCGTCGCCGCCGAATCCCCCCGGTACGTCCAGCGAGATCGGGGGACCGGGATTCGGGGTGCCAGGGTTCTGGAGATACAGCCCGCCATTGCCGCCGCCGGCCCCGCCGACGCCGCCGGCCCCGCCTGCGGCCGTGTTGTTGGAGAGATTCCGAACGTTCAGGCTCGGATAGTGGAGATACAGCTTCTGGATCGCCGACTGCGAGTTGAACGTGCCGTCGACGGCGCTGAAGACGAGCGAGTGGAAGCTCGTCCCGTCGTTATAGATCGCTCCGCCGTAGGCGTTGCCGCCCCCGCCGCCATAGCCGCCGTCGCCGCCCCGGCCTCCGCGGGCCTGGCCGATCACGCCCACGCCGCCGTTGCCGCCGCCGGCTCCGCCCGCGCCGCCGGCCCCGCCGGTCGCCGAGTTGTCGGAAAGGTCGACGACAGTGATCGACATCCAGAAGAGATCGATCAGCGGGGTGGAAACAGCCGACGGCCCGCCGAAGCCGCCGCCCGGCCAGGGCGTCGTGCTAAAGACGGCTTCCAGGAAGTCGTCGCCGGAATTGTCGATCGCTCCGCCGTAGGCGTCGCCGCCATAGCCGCCGCCGCCGCCGTTGCCGCCGAGGCCGCCGTCGGCGTTGCCCAGGCTGGTGGTCGCCCCGCCGTTGCCGCCGCCGGTCCCGCCCGCGCCGCCGGCCCCGCCGGTCGCCTTGTTGCCCGACAGCGACCTGAGCCCGATGGTCAGGAACGTCAACGGGCTGGTCGTCGCCGTCGCGGCTCCCTGGAGCACGGGACCCGAATTCGCTCCGCGCCCGCCGGCGAGCGTGCTGAACGCCGCGAACGTGAAGTCGTCCCCATAGTTCTCAATGGCTCCGCCAGCCGCGTAACCGCCGCCGCCGCCATAGCCGCCGGCCCCGCCCTGAACCAGGCTGCCGTTCGCATTGCCGCCGCCGAGGGTCAGTCCGCCGTTGCCGCCGCCGGCTCCCCCGGCTCCTCCGGCCCCGCCGGTCGCGGAATTGTCGTCCAGAACGTTGAACTGGACGTTGAAGAATGCGCCGGCCGCCAACGCCTGGGCCAACGCCACTCCCGTGCCGAGGTCGATCGTCGGCGTGGACTTGAGAGTCGAGAAGCCCAGCACGGCGAACGACGAAGCCGAGTTGTAGATGGCGCCGCCCGCAGCGCCGCCGCCGTAACCTCCCCATCCACCGTCGCCGCCGGCTGGGCCGTTGGCTTCGGTCCCGATGAAGGTCAACGAACCGTTGTTTCCACCGCCGCCGCCGGCCCCCCCCGCGCCTCCTACGGCCGAGTTGCCGTTCAGGAGATTCAGCAGGATCGACGATCCAAGGCTGCCTGCGGATGGAATGCCGCTGGTCCCCAACGGTGTGAACGCGGCAACCGTGAAGTTGACGGCGTTGTTGAAGATCGCGCCGCCTTCGCCGTAGCCGCCTCCTCCACCGCCGCCGCCGTCCCCGCCGTTGGTGGTCCCTCGTGTAATCGCTGATGTGAACGACTGGATCGCCAGCGTCCCGCCGGCCCCGCCGCCGCCGCCGGCTCCGCCCGCTCCGCCAGTGGCCGAGTTTCCGATCAGGAAGTTGAGGTTGGCCGGATCGAATCGATAACCTGGCGTGGCTTGATTGATCGGACTCGGGATGCCTCCGGCCGGCGGGGCGATGTTATAGAGGAAGCCGGCCCCCGTGTTGAACAGGGCCCCGCCCTCGCCGTCGCCTCCATTTCCGCCGTAGCCGCCGTTGCCGCCATTGGCGCTGCCGCCGGCGGCGTTGCCGCGGTAGGCGGTCACGCTGATCGAGCCGCCGAAGCCGCCAAGACCGCCGGCCCCGCCCGCGCCGCCGAGGGCCGCGTTCGAGTTGAGGGGGCTGTTCAAGACGACGGCGCCAGCCGACGTGTTGTAGATCGCACCGCCCTGGCCGTCGCCCCCCGATCCACCCGAACCGCCATTGCCGCCGTTGGCGCTGCCGCCGGAGGCGTTGCCAGTCTGGGCCAGGATCGAGATCGTGCCGCCGAAGCCGCCAAGACCGCCGGCCCCGCCCGCGCCGCCCACAGCTCGATTGCCGGTGAACAGGCTGTCCGAGATCGCCAGGCCCGAATCCACATTGTAGAGGCCGCCGCCCTGACCGTCGCCGCCGGCTCCACCTGCGCCGCCGTTACCCGCGTTCGCACTGCCGAGAGTGAACCCTGACGGCACGTCTCCCATATTGATGATCGCGCCCGTGCCGCCGAGACCGCCAGACCCGCCGGCTCCGCCGGTCGCAACGTTGTTCGTCAGCGTCGAGGTGAGAATCTGCAGGCCGGTCGCCGAGTTGAAGATCGCGCCGCCCTCGCCGTCGCCGCCGACGCCGCCGGAGCCGCCGAGGCCGCCGACTCCGGAACTGAACGGGATGCTGATGAGACTGGCGACCAGGCTGCCGATGCCGCCCGCTCCGCCCGCTCCGCCGGTGGCCGAATTTCCGGTCAGTTCACTGAGCTGGACGACCATGTTCGTCCCGCTGTTGTAGACGAAGCCCCCCTGGCCGTCGCCGCCGGCTCCACCCGCTCCGCCGGGTCCACCCACGGCCACGACGAACGGAGTTCCCAGCAGGCTGCCGATCAGGCTTCCGCCGCCGCCAGCGCCTCCCGCGCCGCCGGTCGCCGAGTTCCCCGTCGCCCCAGTGATCGCCAGGATCTGCAGGCTGGCGCCGGTGTTGTACAAGGCGCCGCCCTGGCCGTCGCCACCGACGCCGCCGCGTCCGCCAGCTCCACCGGTCACCAGCAGGCCGCCGCCCTGATTCGTGGGTGTGGCGGAGATGCTGCTCAGCAGTCCTCCGGAACCGCCGGCGCCGCCAGCGCCGCCGGTCGCCGCGTTGTTGGTTATGACGGACGAGGCTGGGATGGAGAATCCGTCCCGGGAATTCCAGATGCCGCCGCCCTGGCCGTCGCCGCCGTCACCACCGAGACCGCCCGTTGCGCCGAAGACGTTCGCCGGGAGGCCGACGACAACGCCGCCGATGAAGCTTGCCGACCCTCCCGCGCCGCCCGCGCCGCCTGTTGCGGTGTTGCCGGTCAGCGTGAGGATGGCCGGGGTGGTCGCCGCAGCTCCCACAGCGCCCGGCGGGACAGCCGTCGAGAAGACGACGATGTCGCCCGGGTTGAAGAGTCCGCCGCCAAGGCCGGCGCCGCCGTCGCCTCCCGGTCCGCCGTTCGAGCCGTTGGCCGCCCCGGCGTTCACCTTGATGTTGAGGGCGCCGCCGGAGCCGCCGACGCCTCCAGCCCCGCCAAGGGCCGAATTGCCGACGAACTGGACTGGGAGGGCCAAGACGAGCGTGCTTGGAAGCCGCCCGCTCCCGACGTTATAGATGCCCCCCCCCGCGCCGAGACCGCCCAGCCCCCCCTCGCCGCCGAGACCCGACGCGACGCCAGGATTAATCGG